>JAHFFI010000012.1:0-18464 GCA_023248025.1 Candidatus Omnitrophota bacterium | reverse complement strand
ACGCTTGCGACGGCACTTTCGCGTCCGCTGATCGCCGCCGAGCAGGTGGCGGTGGCCCACGCGGAGCGCGCGACCGCCGTTGCTCACGGCTGCACGGGTAAAGGCAACGACCAGGTTCGTTTTGAAGTTTCTATCCAGGCGCTGGACAGCGCTCTTGAGATCTGGGCACCGGTGCGCGAATGGGAATTCAAATCGCGCGATGAAGAAATTCAATACGCGCATCGGCATAATATTCCCATTGATGTTACGAAGAAGAGCCCTTTTTCCATAGACAAGAACATCTGGGGTGTGAGCGTGGAGGCCGGTGCATTGGAGGATCCTAATGTCGAGCCGCCCCTAGAGTCGTTCCAATGGACCAGAGGCGCCGAAAAAAGGAATGTGAAGGACCGCGTTATCGAGATCGAGTTTGAAAAAGGCGTTCCCGTGGGATTGAACGGCCGTAAAATGGAAGCTTTGAAGCTCATTATGGAATTGAATGAGATCGGCGCCTTGTATGGGATTGGCCGAATGGACATGATCGAGAATCGTCTGGTTGGCATCAAATCGCGCGAGACCTATGAAGCACCGGCTGCCACCATTCTCATGCAGGCCCACAAAGATCTCGAGAGTTTGGTGCTGGATCGAGAGCTTTTTCATTACAAGGAAGGCATCTCGCTCAAGTACGCGGAGCTTATTTATTACGGATTGTGGTTTACGCCTCTTCGCAGAGCGCTCGATGCTTTCGTCGGGTCGACACAGGGTCGTGTCGCCGGCACAGTGCGTGTTAAACTGAGAAAATTCTCTTCGCAGGTCGTGGGCCGCAAGTCGCCGTATTCCTTATACAAGGAATCGCTCGCAACTTACAGCGAGAAAGACAAGTTCGATCAGCGGCTGGCGAAAGGTTTTATTGATTTGTGGGCACTGCCTTATAAAAAATAGCGGATATCTCCTATACGCTATTGAAAGGGAGTTTTAATGACAACGAAGTTATGGGGTGGACGATTTAAAAAAAAGATAGACGCCCAATTTGAAGACTTTAGCGCTTCTTTCAGATGGGATGTGCGGCTATTGCCTTATGATCTGTCCATCGACACCGCACATACGCATTCCTTAAGACGCTGCGGAGTTTTAAACGCATCCGAAGAAAAAAAGCTACTGTCGGCGCTCGCGCGCCTCAAAAGTGAATACGAAAAAGGCGCCCTGCGTCTGGATCCCGGTTCGGAAGACGTTCACACGGCGGTGCAAACAAAACTTACGCAATTTGCCGGTAGTGTCGCTGAAAAGATTCATACAGGCCGCTCACGCAATGATCTCGTTGCCCAAAGTTCGCGGCTTTATGTCAAAGAGCATTCAAAAAAATTAGGTTTGCTTATCGGGCGCTTCCAAAAAGCAATCGTGAAAAAAGCCAAGCAGACGCAAAAAGTATTTGTGCCGGGAATGACACATCTTCAGAACGCGCAGGTGCTTTCCCAGGCCCACGTTTTTTTAGCCTATGTCGAGATGCTCGAGCGTTCCAAGCGTCGTTTGGAGCTTGTAACAGAGCTCGCGGATGTTTGCGTTCTGGGAAGCGGGGCTTTGGCAGGGACTACATTCCGGCTGGACCAGTCACGAATGGCCAAAGAACTGGGGCTGTCGCGGATTGTCAATAATAGCTATGACGTTTCGGGTGACCGGGATTTTCTTTTGAATCTTCTGTCCTCTCTGTCGTTTTTGGGCATACACCTGTCTCGTATAGCCGAGGATTTGATGATTGGGCAAACCAAAGGAGTAGCGCTTATGGATATCGACGAGACCTTCTGTACCGGCTCATCGATGATGCCGCAGAAAAAGAACGCCGATTTTCTGGAGCTCGTGCGCGGAATGGCGGGAGTGCTGGCAGGCAACTTGACGGGATTTCTCATGACCCTGAAAGGACTGCCCACGTCTTATAACCGTGACCTTCAGTGGGACAAAAAATTTCTCTTTGATTCGGTGGAGAACGTCGAAATCTCGCTGGAAATATTCGCGAGACTTTTCTCATCTCTTAATATCAGCGAGACGCGAGCGAGAGAGCTTGTTGAGGACGAAACACTTTATGCCACGGATCTTGCGGACTATCTTGTAGGAAAAGGCATGGTATTTAAAAAGGCGCATGAGGCTGTCGGTAGCATCATTTCATTTGCGGAAGAAAACAACGTAAAACTGTCCAAGATCGGGCTCGACATTGTGCGGCGGTTTGCACCCCAAGCAGACGGGGGCTATTACGACCTCTTCAACGCGGAACATTCTGTAAGGCAAAAGGCTGTTCAGGGAAGCACTCATCCTGACGAAGTCGCCAGGCAGATCAAAGCGTGGGAAAAAAAAGGATAGTGCGTCATGCATCGATTTTTATTTAAAGGTAAGGAACTCCACTGTGAATCCGTCCCGGTCTCGCGAATCGCGAAGAGTGTCGGCACTCCCTTCTATCTTTATAGTATCCAGACCTTTCTTGACCACTTTTTAAAATTGAAAAAGGCATTTGCGTCAGTCGAGCCGCTGATCTGTTTTTCGATGAAGGCAAATTCTAACCTGACCGTCTTGAAGGCGCTTGTGAACCAGGGCTCAGGCCTCGATATCGTCTCTGGCGGAGAGCTTCACAAAGCGCGCAAAGTCGGAGTCGATCCTAAAAAGATCGTGTTTGCATCCGTCGGCAAGACGGAAACTGAAATTGAGGAGGCTGTACGCTGCGGCATTCTTATGTTTAATGTGGAATCGTCCCAGGAACTTGACGTCATCAATAAAGTGGCCTTCCGTCTTAAAAAAATACAAAAAGTAGCGATTCGTCTGAATCCGGACGTGAAATCAGGAACGCATCAATACATAACGACCGGCACGAAACAGAATAAATTCGGCTTAGACATCGGAACAGTCTACAAACTTTTTATGGAGTCGTACCGGTATCCGCATTTGCGTCTTGCAGGTGTCCATATGCACATCGGTTCACAGATCACGAATTCGAAGCCTTTCATTGAGGCCATACGCAAAGCGCTCGCTTTTATCGACAGTGTGCGTTTTAGCGGCAACCCGGTGGAATATCTCAACATCGGCGGCGGGTTAGGAATCATTTATTCCAATGAAAAGCCTCAGTCAGCCCAGGATTTTGCAGAAGCGATTCTTCCTTTGTTTAAAAAATACAATTTGGGAAAGGACCTGAAGCTCGTGCTGGAGCCCGGCCGTTTTGTATCCGGAAACAGCGGTATCCTTGTGACCAAAGTTCTCTACCATAAAACAACCCCCACAAAACTTTTTGTAATTGTGGATGGGGGTATGAATGATCTCATTCGTCCGTCATTCTACGGCGCGCATCATGAGATCGTGCCCATTATTAAAGGTCGCGGCAAAACGGTGTATCGCCATGTGGATGTGGTGGGGCCGATCTGCGAAAGCGGAGATTTTCTCGCCAAAGATAGAAAACTCGCAGCCGTTAGTGAAGGCGATCTTCTGGCCGTCATGTCCTGCGGCGCTTACGGCTCAGTGATGTCCTCCAATTACAATTCACGTCCCCGCGTGCCCGAAGTGGTTGTAAAAGGCGGTCGTTTTTTTATCGCACGACGCCGTGAGAATCGTGATGACCTTACCCGTCTTGAACGCATTGTAAAAGAGGTGGTATGAAATATTTGTCCTTCACAAAAATGGTCGGCACCGGCAATGATTTTATTGTCATTGATAACCGCACGGGTGCAATCGGCAAGGATCCTGCGTCCAGCGCGAAACGCCTTTGTGATCGCAAGCTGGGAATAGGCGCGGACGGCCTCTTACTTTTGGAAAAATCCACAAAAGCTGAGATTCGCATGCGCATTTTTAATCCGGATGGCAGTGAGGCGGCCATGTGCGGGAACGGTATCCGTTGCATCGCGCGGTTCTCGGCGGATAACAATATCACCGGCCCCCAGTTTCAGATAGAGACATTGGCGGGATTGATAGGCGCCGAAGTGTTGGGTGACATCGTGAAAGCTAAGATGATTGACCCGAAAGATCTTAAACTCCGCTTTGAAATAGCCCTCGGCAAACTGAGCCAGGAGATCCACTTTGTCGATACGGGGGTGCCGCATACGGTCGTTATCATCGATTCGCTCAAGGACTGCAATGTGAAGGATATCGGGAGACAGATCCGCAACCATAAATTGTTCTCCCCAAAAGGAACAAACGTAAATTTTATATCTTACAAGTCAGGAAATGCCATTGAAGTGCGCACGTATGAGCGCGGCGTCGAAGACGAAACGCTTTCCTGCGGCACCGGCAGCACGGCATCGGCGCTCGTGGCGGCGTCTTTAAAAAATCTTAAGTCGCCGGTGCAAGTGCACACACAGAGCGGGGAGTCGCTCAAAGTTTATTTTTTCAAGCAGAACGGCTCATTCCAGGAAGTGTATCTTGAAGGTCCCGTGAAAACTATTTTTGAGGGGAGAGTGCATTTATGACATTAAAGGGCGCCTTCACGGCGATGATCACGCCGTTTAAAAACAACGCGCTGGATGAGAAAACGCTTATCCGCAACGTAGAGACACAAATTGAGGCCGGTATCGACGGACTTGTTCCTGTCGGAACCACGGGCGAATCCCCCACACTTTCTTTTAAAGAACATGAACGCGTGATCAAGGTTGTGGTGGATGCGGTTGACAAAAGAGTTTCTGTTATTGCGGGCACGGGTTCCAACAGTACAGATGAAGCGGTGCAATTGACGCGCTTCGCCAAAAAAGCAGGCGCTGACGCGGCGCTTATTGTGACGCCTTATTACAATAAGCCTTCGCAGGAGGGGCTTTATCGTCATTATGAGAAGATAGCCGGCGCGGTGAACATCCCGATTGTGCTTTATAATGTGCCGTCCCGAACGGGAATTTCTCTCAGCCCTGAAACGGTCGCCAGGTTATCGAAACTTTCTAACGTCGTGGCGATCAAAGAAGCTACCGGAAGTATGGATCAGACGTCGCACATTCTCTCACTTTGCGATATTACGGTTTTAAGCGGTGACGATTCTCTAACGTTGCCTCTCATGGCGCTCGGCGCTAAAGGGGTGATCTCCGTTTTATCTAATGTGCTTCCAGGCGACGTTGCTAAAATGGTGCAGGATTTTCAGCGCGGAGATATCGTGCGTGCACAGGCTGCCCACGTCAAACTTTTCCCGCTGTGCCGCGCGCTGTTCATAGAAACGAACCCTGTTCCGGTAAAACGTGCGATGAGGCTGCTCGGTCTGGCAGGGGATGAGCTGCGACTGCCGCTCTGCCCATTGTCTAAAAATAATGAAAAAATATTAATTCAGGCGCTTAAAAATTATGGTCTCCGAGTAAAACCATGATCTCCATAGCCGTGAACGGCGCCGCAGGGCGTATGGGCAGCCGTATCCTGGAACTTGCCGCCGCCGAACCGAATACATTCAAAATTGCCGGGGCTTTTGAGCAGGAGGCAGGAGGAAAGTCATTGGCGATTGGCGGAAAAATAATCCCGCTAGAGAAACTTACGGCAGGTTCTCTAAAGGCGAGTGGCGTGCTGATTGATTTTTCAGGACCGGCCGGCACTTTATCAGCGCTTATGGAAGCAGAAAAAGCGGGATGGGGAATCGTCGTGGGAACTACCGGATTGGATGCGAACGTTCAAAAGGCGTTGGAGCGCGCCGCAGTTAAGATCCCGGTGGTTGTATCCGCCAACATGAGTGTTGGCGTCAACGTAGTCGTTGAATTGCTGAAGCTGGCGGCCAATAAATTATCGGGCGATTTTAAAGTCAAAATGACCGAAGCCCACCACATTCACAAAAAAGACGCGCCCAGCGGCACCGCTTTGATGCTGGCCAAAGAGATTGCGAGTACAAAGCGATGGGACATCGCCGACATTTTGAAGTCAATAAAAGTGATACGCGAAGGAGAAATCGTGGGTGACCACACCGTTTTATTCGATGGCCCCGCCGAATCCATTGAAATCACGCACCATGCTAAATCGCGCGATACTTTCGCTCGGGGGGCGCTTACGGCGGCGCGTTTTGCCGCGACGCTCGAGCCCGGACGCATTTATTCCATGACGGATGTATTAAAGGGCTAAAGACCGTGGAATTTTTCTTACCAGAAGCCAACCGCTTAAAACTACTGCCGCCGTATCTTTTTGTTGAGATTGATCGTGCCAAGCGCCGCGCCGTTGAAAAAGGTGTTAAGGTCATTGATTTCGGAGTGGGCGACCCCGACCAACCAACCCCTCAATTTATTCTGAGCGCGATGGCCAAAGCCATGAAAAATCCAAAAAGCCATCATTATCCTCTCGACCGAGGAAACGCGGGATTCCGACAGCAGGCCTCGGCATGGGTCAAAAAAAGATTCAACATACAGTTTAATCCTGATACGGAGGTTCTGCCGCTGATCGGATCAAAAGAGGGAATAGCGCACCTGCCTTTGGCGTTTATCAATCCGGGTGACGTCACGCTTGTGCCTGATCCCTGTTACCCTCCATATAAAAGCGGGACATTGTTTGCGGGCGGCGAGCCTTACCTCATGCCTCTAAAAGAAGAGAAAAATTTTTTGCCGGAATTCGATAACGTACCCCGGGAGATTGTAAAAAAAGCAAAAATTATTTTCGTAAATTATCCCAATAATCCGACAGGTGCCGTGGCTACACGCGCTTTTTATGAAAAACTTGTAAAATGGGCCACAAGCCAACGCATTCTCATTGTTTCGGATCTGGCCTACTCGGAGGTTTATTTCGGTAAAGCCAAACCCTTAAGTATTTTTGAGGTATCAGGCGCAAAAGAAGTTGCCATTGAATTTCACTCACTGTCCAAAACGTGCAACATGACGGGATGGCGTATTGGTTTTGCGTTAGGCCGCACCGAAGCGATAGAGGCGCTGTTACGCGTAAAATCGAATCTGGACTCGGGTGTTTTTACGGCCATCCAACAGGCATCTATAGAAGCTCTGCGCAATAGTTTCGGTTTTTCCAAAAAGACCAATACCCTGTATCGCCGCCGTCGGGATCTTCTAGTCGGAGGATTAAAAGAGCTGGGATTTCAAGTGCGGCCCAATGAAGCGACATTTTATGTGTTTACACGTTTTCCTGGCAAATCCAAGGATTCCACAGTTTTTTGCAGGAACCTTTTGGAAAATGCCGGCATTGTTTGCACGCCGGGAGTGGGATTTGGCCCTGCCGGGGAGGGTTATGTGCGTTTTACGCTGACAGTCGCCGAGTCGGACATTCGCGAAGCGCTTCTTCGCATGAAAAAGGTGCTGTGACCGTGGCCATTGTTTATGTTGCGATCGGTTCCAATAGGGGAGAGCGTGAAGACAATATCCAACGCGCTATAGCTTTGCTTAAAGAAAATGAGGACATAGAGGTAACCGCCGTTTCGACGCTGATTGAAACTGAGCCTGAAGAGGGCGCTGGTCCCGGTAAATTTTTAAACGGCGCACTCAAGATCGAAACAAGTCTTTTGCCAATCGAACTTTTATCCCAGTTCAAAATGATCGAACGCCGCCTGGGTCGTGTAAAGGCGGAAGGGGGAGCGCCTGCCCCGAGGCCCATGGATCTAGATATCCTATTTTATGACGATGTCGTGATCACCGACGGCAAAACGCTGGGTATTCCTCATCCGCGTCTGCAGGACCGCTGGTTCGTTCTTAAACCGCTTTCTGAGATCGCGGGGGATCTGACGCATCCTCGTCTTAAAAAAACAATCAGAGAACTTCTGGAAGGTCTGGAGAATGCAAGTCCTCAGAACGCCTCAAGCGCTTAATCGCCGTTTAGAGCCGCACCGAAACAAAAAAAATTCTGTTGGGTTTGTGCCTACGATGGGATTTTTACACGAAGGGCATTTATCCCTCGTCCGCCGTTCGAAGAAGGAAAATGACATCACGGTGGTAAGTATTTTTATAAATCCTCTCCAGTTCGGACCCAAAGAGGATCTTAATCGTTATCCCCGAAATATAAAGCGCGACAAGTCACTGTTAAAAAAAGAAAACACAGAATTTCTTTTCATACCCGAAACACGAGACGTCTACGCCGAAGATTTTCAGACGACTGCGAAGGTCGGTTACTTGTCCGGACGGCTTTGCGGCCGTTCGCGTCCTACGCATTTCCAGGGTGTTGCCACCGTTGTTTTAAAGTTTCTGAATATGATAAAGCCATCTTCGCTGTATCTTGGGCAAAAAGATTACCAGCAGTTCCGTGTCATAGAGAAAATGGTGGAAGACTTGAATTTGGCGGTGCATGTAAAAATGCACCCGATTGTGAGGGAGAAGGACGGGCTCGCGATGAGTTCACGCAATGTTTATTTGAATAAAAAAGACCGCGCCCAGGCGCCGGTGCTTTATCAAGCGCTCAAGGCGGCCGTCCGGGCTGTGAAGACAGGCGAGAGGAATACATCCAGGATCAAGGCCGGGATGAGGCAGGTGTTGAAGAAAGCCGGAACTTTACGTCTAGACTACCTCGAAATAGTCGATGCCCGGAATCTCGCGCCTGTGGTAACATTAGATAAAAATGTGCGTGTGGTCGCCGCTCTAGCGGGTTTTTTTGGGCCGACGCGTCTCATCGATAATATTCTAATAAAGGCATAGACATGCTCCGAGTCATGATGAAATCAAAGATCCACGGCGCGACCGTCACGCAGGCCAATTTGAAATACACGGGTTCCATTACGATTGATAAGAACCTGCTCAAATCGTCCCATATGCTTCCTTTTGAACGTGTACAAATCGTGAATCTAAATAACGGCTCGCGAGTGGAAACTTATGTTCTCGAAGGCCAGGCCGGCACGGGCACCATCTGCATGAACGGTGCGGCGGCTCGCTGGGCAGAAGTGGGCGACAAGGTCATCATTATTTCCTACGGCCTAATGACCTCTCAAGAGATCAAAAAACATAAACCGTGTGTAATTTTTGTCGACAATAAGAATAGAATGAAAAAATAAAAATGATCCGAGTTGGTATCATTGGCTGCGGCACTATCGGAAAAGAGCTGGCGGTAGCCTGTCAAAAGCGTTTTCGCGATGACGTGAGGCTTGAAGCCCTAGCGGATCAGGATACGGCTCGTGCAAGAAAACTTCAGCACTCGCTCAAGCCCGGTCCTAAGATCTTTTCAGTGGATCAATTGATTCTTCATTGCGATCTCGTGATCGAGGCTGCTTCTAAGGCGGTTGTGTATGAGGTTACCAAAAAAGCGCTGTCGCTCGGCAAAGATGTGATGGTGATGAGCGTCGGCGGTCTTCTGGGAAAAGAAAAAGAGATCTTTAATCTGGCGCGTACGCACCGCTGCTGTCTGTATCTGCCTTCGGGAGGCGTCGTTGGTATCGACGGTCTCAAGGCCGCGCGCATCGGTACTCTACACCGCGTCACGCTCACTACGCGCAAACCGCCGCAGGGTTTTGAGGACGCACCCTATGTCATCAAGCACAATATCCCTTTAAAAAATTTAAAGCAGGAAAAACTTTTGTTTGAAGGCGACGCGGCCGAAGCCGTGAGGGGATTCCCAAAAAATATCAACGTCTCGGCTACGCTAAGTCTCGTTGGCCTAGGCGCCAAAAAAACCAAGGTTCGTATCATCGCGTGCCCGCATATGCTTGTCAACGTGCATGAAGTCTACGTGCAGGGAGATTTCGGATCCTTTTATACGCGCACTGAGAATTTTCCGTCGGAACAAAATCCGAAGACCAGCCGATTGGCCATTCTTTCCGCTGTGGCGACGCTCGAACGTATCCTAAAGAACGTAAAAATCGGGACTTGAAAAGCGACCAAGCAATTATTCAGGGGTGTCTGGCCGGCGACCGCTCCTCATGGGATGCATTCGTCGAGCGATTCTCGAAGCTGATTTACTGGAGCATTCACAGGGCGGCAGCCGGTACCGCGTTTCGTCAGCGGCCCGACTTTGTGGATGATATTTTTCAGGAACTGTTCAGGCGGCTGCTCGAGAAAGAAGAGCTCTCCCGGCTTCGCCGCGTGGAAAGTGTGCGTAAATTCCTTTCCGTTATGGCTTGCCATATGACGGTTGACCGCATGAGGCATTTGCGGCGCGCCGAGAAGAACGTCCCACTTCTGGATTTGGATGATGAGGACAACAGCGTAATCGGGGTGCACAACCTGGCAGCCGATTCGGACCCCGCGACTGAACTTCTGAGCCGAGAACGGCGTGAAATCATTGAAAAGGCTCTGCGGGGCCTTTCGGAGAAGGAGCGGGCCTGCATAGAGCTTCATTATCTCTATGACAAGACGCATAAAGACATCGCGGCAGCGCTCGGATTTCCCCAGGATACCGTGTCGAGCATTATTCGTCGGACGCGGGACAAATTAGAACGGCATTTATCACGAAAAGGCCTTAAAGATTTTTGAACGAAAAAGACGGCCGGGAACGTCTAGTAAGGTAAAGGAAGGAATATGGATAGCCTAGATAAAAAAATAAAGGAATACCTCGTATCGGAAAGGAAGGCCCGCGTCGCCGAAAGAGGCCTCTCTACCCGCGCAGGTTACCCCACGGATGAGGATCTTTATTCTTTCGTGACCGACGCGCTTGAGGGCAGAGACCTCCTTAAGATGCTGGAATACTTAAAAAGCGACCCTAGAGCCATGGAGCTTGTCTCTACAGCCAGGCTTCTGGCTCAGGAAGAGGCCTCCTCGGACAGGCAGGATGTGCCACAAAGACTTTTGAACGATGCAAAGGCATTATGGAAGCCCGCTCTGAGCGCCAATTGCCCGCACTGCGGAAAACTCATTACGCCATTTAAAAAGCCGGTCAAGCGGCAGGGGCAATGGAATCTTTTGTGGCTAGTGTTGACTGTGGCAGGTTTTGGCTTATCCTTCCTTTTTCATCGGTATTTTTTACAATATTTGAGTCTGGGGGTATTGGCAGGATTTAAGTGGATCATGGATCGTCGCAGTTTACGAACCCAGATCTTGATTTATAAAGCGCTTGGAGACGGCGGAGGCAATGCTCATTCGCATGAAGAGCTGCCCCGTTCGCGTCAGGATTCCAAGGAAATCATTGATCGATAGGGTATCGTGAGCGGGGTTTACATCGCTTACCTTCTCAACTATAATCTTCTTTTTACACGTATAAATTTACGGGATGTAGCGCAGCTTGGCTAGCGCGCCTGGTTCGGGACTAGGAGGCCGTGGGTTCAAATCCCACCATCCCGATTACTTTTTTAAACTATCCTGGAGCAAATGGCCAAAGTACAAATAACCGAAAGCGCGGGCGGGGTGGTGGTAAACCCGAAAAGGGACGTACTCATCGTCAATCAGAACGGTGATTCGTGGTCGCTTCCCAAAGGTCACATCGACCCGGGTGAAACCCCGCTCCAGGCCGCTATGCGGGAAATTCATGAAGAATCCGGAGTCAGCCGCTTGACTCTTGTCAAACCGCTCGGGTTCTACGAACGCTATAAAATAGCCCTGGGTGGCGGTGAAGACAAAAGCGAATTGAAAAGAATACACATGTTCTTATTCAGCACCATGACGCGAGTCTTGAGACCTATTGACCCGGCACATCCGGAGGCGCGATGGGTGTCACCGGATGAGGCGGCGGCTCTCCTTACACACCCCAAAGACAAGAAATTTTTTCTTTCGTGCAAATGGTAGCGTTCTCATGAAAGTGCTGATTGTAGGCCACAAGCGTCTCGTGGACGAGATTCAGCCCATTCTTTTTCGCCTAAACCCGCGAATTGACCACGCCAATGATAAAAAAAGTTATGCGCTGGCTTTAAAACGTGCGCCGGATGTCATTATTCTTGACGCAGATTCTCGAGCGTCCTGGGCAGACACGATGCGCTTCCTGCGCGCCGCAGGGCCTTATAAGAAAAACACCATCGTTATTTGTTCGGCCCGCCATTTTTCTAACCTGACAGCCGCCAGCCGCCTGGGAGCCCATGATGTGGTGACACGACCGTATAACCACCGGGAACTTATTTTGCGCGTTAATTCCGTTGTTTGCCGCAAAGTGCGCATTGCGTGTATCGGCGGAGGCACCGGTCTTTTTACGCTGCTGTTAGGACTTAAAAGTATTCCAAAAGCGATTCTCACATCCATCGTCAATATGAGTGACGATGGGGGCTCATCGGGAAAACTCACACAGTCGTTCGGCGTTCTTCCTCCGGGTGATATTCGCAGAAGCCTTGTCGCGCTTTCCAACGCGCCCGAAGTGATGAACGAAATCCTACAATATCGCTTTGACAAGGGAGCTGGCTTAAGCGGCCATAGTTTTGGAAATATTTTTCTTACCGTTCTGGCGCAGGTCAAGGGTTCGATGTCCGAAGCGGTTCGAGCGTTAAGCGATATTCTCAACATCCAGGGAATTGTTTTTCCGGCGACCACGACCATGACCTCTCTCATCGCACGGTTTGCAGATGGAAGCGTCGTGAAAGGCGAGAGTAAGATTGATCTTTGCTGGAAACGCGACCCCGACCTGCGACTTACGAAGCTATCCCATACGCCGACTCCCCAAGGATTTCCCGATGCGGTTGCCGCGATACTTCATTCGGATATCGTGACGATCGGTCCCGGCGATCTTTTTACCAGTGTATTGTCCAATCTTTCGATTAAAGAGATACGGGATGCCGTGGCCCAAACGCGCGCAAAGAAAATTTATATCTGTAATTTAATGACGAAGCCCGGCGAGACCGCCCATTTTGATGTCGCAGACCACGTGGCTCAGATCCGCAAGTGTCTGGGTCGTGACGCGCTGGATATGATCCTTGTCTCCAATTCACCGCTTTCACGAAAGGCGCTTACCGATTATGCAAAAAAACGACAGGAGCCGGTGGCGCTGAAACGCGTCGGCAGCTTGAGGAAACTGACGCGCGCGCAGGTGCTTGTCGCCGATATCGGTCACGCCGAAGAGTTGGTGCGCCACGACAGCGCGAAATTGAAGGACCTGATCGAGAAAATTATTCATTCCCTCCCGAATCGGTTATAATATTTTTATGAAAAAAACTAAAGCAGTTCCATTCCGTGCGCACTTGTTCTATACAGGCCGTGTGCAAGGGATTGGTTTTCGCTATACGGCTGAAGCGTTGGCGATCAGCCTGGACCTTTTGGGATGGGTCAAGAATATTTCTGACGGGCGAGTGGAGATAGTTTGCGAAGGACCCAAGGACAAGATTGAAGCGTTCCTGGAAAAGATACAAAAAAGTCATCTAGGCCCTCACATCAAAAAGAAAAAAATCGAATGGGAAACACCCAAGAACGAATTTACGGAATTCAGCGTCGAATTTTGTCTGTGAAAAGTCCGAAAGCAGAGATCCAGCGTCTCCGACGTGAAATTGATCGCCATAATAGGCTATATTACGAGATAGCCAAGCCTCAGGTGAGCGACGCGGAATTTGACCGGCTGATGAAGCGGTTAGAGGAGTTCGAGGCCAGGTACCCCGAGTACCGTTTGGTGAATTCTCCGACCCAGCATGTGGGCGGGAAGCCGCAGATGAATTTCAAGAGCGTGCGACACGAAATCCCGATGCTTAGCATCGACAATACCTATTCCAGAGAAGAGCTTGCGGCATTTGATGAGCGTGTACGAAAAAATCTGGCCAACTCAGTTGTCGAATACGCGATGGAGCTAAAAATCGATGGCGTATCGCTATCACTCATATATGAAAAAGGACACCTTGCCCTGGCGGCGACGAGAGGTGACGGGACCTTCGGGGACGACATCACGGAAAATATCCGCCGCGTGCGGGATATTCCTGAAAAACTGAAGACCACGCGTCCTCCGGCGCGGTTGGAAGTCAGGGGTGAGATTTTTATACCCAAAAAAGACTTCGAGGCTATTAATGCCGAAAAAGAAAAGCGCGGCGAAGAGCCTTTTGCCAATGCGCGCAATGCCGCGGCAGGTTCTCTAAAGCTGCTGGATGCTGAAACGGTGTCCAAACGCGGGCTTCATTTTCTTGCGCACGGGCTCGGGGTCTGCAAAGGACATGTGTTTAAAACACATGAGGAGCTTTTGAGATTTTACAAGGAAGTGGGATTGCCGGTGAGCCGCCATTTCCGGCTGTGCCGCAGTTTAAGTGAAATGTTCCAAGCCTGTGATGAATGGCAGAAAAAAAAAGACGATCTTGATTTTGAAACGGACGGCCTGGTGTTCAAAGTAAATGAAGTGGCTAGCCAGGCAGATCTCGGGAAGACGAGCAAGAGTCCGCGTTGGCTGATCGCCTATAAATATCCGGCAGAGCAAGTCAAAACGCAGCTTTTGGACATTACCGTTCAAGTTGGAAGGACGGGTGTTTTGACGCCTGTGGCAAACTTAAAGCCGGTGCATGTGGCCGGGACGACGGTCTCGCGCGCGACGCTGCATAATGAAGATGAGATCGAACGGCTGGGGCTTAAGATTGGCGATTGGGTCATGATCGAGAAAAGCGGTGAGATTATTCCGCAGATCGTGAGCGTGTTGGAAAAGGAACGCAGAGGGCGGGAAAAGACTTTTACTATGCCGGAAAAATGCCCGGCATGCGGCTCAAAGATCATACGCGAAGAAGAGGAAGTGGCGCTTAGATGTGTTAATCTATCCTGTCCCGCACAACTCAAAGCCAGACTTCTGCATTTTGGGTCACGCCGGGCGATGGATATCGAGGGTCTCGGTGATCAGGTTGTGGAGAAATTCGTGGATATGCACATTGTCAAAGATGTTACGGATCTGTATGGGTTGGTGCCTCAGCAGATTGCGGAGCTCGAGCGGATGGGAGAGAAGTCCGCATCCAATTTGTGCACACAGATAGAAAAAAGTAAGCGAAATGAGCTGTCCCGTCTTATCTTCGGATTGGGTATCCGGCACGTGGGCGAAACATCCGCGCGACTTTTAGCCGAATATTTTCATTCCATGGATCACTTGGCGCGCGCTGAGCGAGAGGATCTTGAAAAAGTAGAAAGCATCGGCGAAACGGTATCCAAGAGCCTGTTGGAATTTTTCGGACGCAAAGAAAACTTAAAAGTGCTCAAACGCCTGGAAGAATTGGGCGTTAATATGAAGCAGCCCGAGCGTGCGGGCACGAGCTCAGAGCTCGCGGGACAGCAATTCGTTCTGACAGGCACGCTTGAGGGTTTCACGCGAGATGAAGCCGCTCAGGAGATCCGGAAGCGCGGCGGCAAAGTGGCTTCAGCCGTTTCCAAGAAAACGACGGCCGTGATCTGCGGTAGCGAGGCAGGCTCTAAACTTGCTGACGCTCAAAAACTCGGCGTCCCTGTGTGGGATGAGAAAAATTTTACGCAACGAATGAGGAGATCAGGATGAAAAAGCAGATCAGTGTTTTAGCGTTGATAACACTTCTCGTCGGGCTGACCGGATGCGAAGCGCTTCCGCGCAAATTCATCAGAAAGAAAAAAGAGCCCGCACACAGACCCGCTGCCGTTTATATCAATGAAGCCAGTTATCAGAAACAGTACTCGAATGACTATTATTATAAAACGCATTACACGCTTTGGCGGACATGGCATGATGATTTATTGATACAACTCGGAGGCAATCACCGCAAGGTGGAGCGCGCAGCCCAGGAATCGCTCGGGCACATGAGGGATATGAGTCGCTATCTTAATCTGGAAAAACAAACCGCACTTTCCGATATTGTCGATGAGTTTAATAAGCTTGTGGGCCGTATTAATTCCGGAAGCTACTCAAAAACGGATGAGCTCAGTATGCGTTCCGAGATCGAATCGTTTAAGCGTCGTATCTCGAATGATTTTTATTACGAAAAAGTTAAGGGTGATCTGATTCCCGACCAGGTTGATTTGGGCTCGTGACTGAACTTTTAAGCCCGTTCTTAGATTATCTCTCGGTGGAACGTGGGCTCTCGCACAATACACTCATCAGTTACCGTCGGGACCTGGCGAGATATATCGCATTCGTAAAACGGTCTCATATAAAAACACTTTCGTCGGTATCCCGCGCAAATATTATGGATTTTCTTCTGAAGGAGCGTGCACGCGGGCTTGCGCCCAATTCAGCGGCCAGGGCGCTAGTGGCGGTGCGCATGTGGCACCGCTTTCTTGTTCAGGAAGGTCTCTTGAAAGAGGACGTCACTCAATCGCTTGAGTCGCCCAAACTAGGCAAGCATCTGCCGGACGCGCTGAGCGTTATGGAGACGAGCCGTCTTATTCAGGTCCCTGACATAAAAAAACCACAGGGGCAGCGGGACAAAGCGATGCTGGAGCTTATGTACGCGACGGGACTAAGGGCCTCGGAAGCGGCGGCGCTAAAAGTGGGGCATTTGAATCTCACCGAGGGGACGCTTCGAATATTTGGAAAAGGAGAAAAAGAAAGAATCGTTCCGGTCGGACGCCAGGCGGTTGATTGCATAAAAAAATATTTAGCAGGTGCCCGATCGAAATGGACAAAGTCCACGTCCGAGGAGACGCTTTTCGTAACGCGCCGTGGCAAGCGTATGTCCCGGCAGACTATCTGGATGATATTAAAAAAGCATGCGAAGGAGGCGGGAATACAAAAAGAGATCTATCCGCACATCCTGCGCCATTCGTTCGCGACGCATTTATTGGAGGGAGGGGCCGATCTACGTGTGGTCCAGGAGCTATTGGGACATTCGGATATCGCGACCACACAGATCTACACGCACGTCGATAAGTCCCGTTTGAAATCAATACACAGGAAATTTCACCCAAGACCATAAGGGTTGACATATAATCACTTGTTCACCGACGGGGCCTGGCTCGGGCGCACTCTTTGCTCGGCCCCGGACCCCGGAAGCGGTCCTTCGGCTACATTAAACAAACCTAACCGGCAGGGCCTGTCGAAGGAGAAGGCCTATTTGTCCTCGCCGTCTATTAGCGGCTCCGGGCAAATAGACCTTCCCCTTCGCCACCCGCCGGGTAATGCTTGTTTAATCAAGCGCTCATTCAAGACCCAGACAACCCGACGGGTGGCGAGTGGTGCGGTCCCTATTTGCCCGGAGCCCGTAAGGGCGAGGACAAAGTGGGCGCGCCCGAGCCAGGACCTGTCGGTTACAGGGCTTGATGGATCCGATTAAGACCCGTCGGTTACGGGGATGAATACCCGATTCCAGGCGCCAAACGGATCGTGGATGCGCCGTTTCGCCCAAATAATTTTTAATTTATTTATATAGGAGGAGAATCTAGATATGTCCAAGCGTGCAGTCCAAGTCGCTGAAGAATTGAGGAAGATCATCAGCATGATTCTCTTGCAGGATGTGAACGACCCCAAGATCGGGTTCGTCACGATTACCCGCATTGATATGACGGACGATCTTCGCTCAGCAAAAATTTATTACAGTATATTAGGAGACGAAGCAAAAAGAAAAGAATGCGAAGAAGCGCTGCGCGACCAGCTGCGCTTCATCCGGCACCTGGCCGTCGAACGCATCAACATGAAATATGCGACCGATATGAAGTGGATACTCGACCGCTCTATCGACTATAGTTTTGAGATCGATAAGATTATAAAAAAAATCAAAGAAAAGGAGAAGTAGCCGATAAATGGATGGTGTTCTGTTGTTTAATAAGCCGCTCGGTTGGACCAGCCACGACGCGGTTGATTTTATACGAAAAGTGATCGGCCAAAGGCAGGTGGGGCATGCGGGAACGCTGGATCCTCTGGCGACCGGACTTCTCGTGATGCTTTTGGGCAAAGCAACAAAACTTTCGCAGGACTTATCCGGCGCAGTTAAAGGATATGAAGGCAGCATGCGCCTGGGCATCGAAACCGATACGCTGGATTTGGAAGGTAAAGTTCTTAAAACGGCCTCTCACGAAAAAGTGACAGAAGAAGAAATAAGAGAAGCATTTCGTGAATGGGATGGCTCTCACGAACAAATTCCCCCGATGTATTCCGCGGTGAAGTATGAAGGAAAAAAATTATACGAACTGGCGCGACAGGGTGTGAGCGTGGTGCCAAAGTCTCGCACGGTGCATATTCAAAATTTCCAGCTTTTGCGTTACGAAAGCCCCGAGGCGTATTTTTCGCTTCTATGCTCAAAAGGCACGTATGTGCGCTCACTGTGCGACTCCGTTGGAAAGCGTTTAAGATGCGGCGCGGTGTTGTCATCTCTTGTACGCACCCGCTCGGGTGAATTTCTTTTGAGCGGAGCATTAGACCGGGAAAGCATCAAACTAAAAGGATTGGCCGGCGTAGCGGCAAAGATAACTCCTTATGAAGATCTATTACGGTCTACAAAAAAAAGCCTTTAAAAATACGCCGAGGGCGGTTGCGATCGGTATTTTTGACGGGGTGCATCGGGCTCATCAAAAAATCCTGCGCGAAGTCGTGAAGAAAGCAAGGGCTAAAAAACTACGCTCAATCGTGGTTACCTTCGATCCGCATCCGGCGACTATTTTGCGCCACCAGGCGCATGCGCCGATCATTCTTTCATTGGAACATCGGCTCAGGTTCTTTTCTGAATTGGGTTTGGACGAAGCGCTTGTGATTGGTTTTAGCAGGGCGTTTTCGCGACTCCCCAGAGAATATTTTCTTGAAAATATTTTGCTAAAAAAATTGAACGCACGGGCAGTGGTTGTTGGGCATGATTTTCGTTTCGGCCGATACGGCGCGGG
>JAHFFI010000074.1 GCA_023248025.1 Candidatus Omnitrophota bacterium | reverse complement strand
AAGATGTGAGTATAGATGTTTTGACTGACCAGTTTAGTGCGATTGCGCTCAATCTTGACGATGCAAGTTCCGATGTGACTCTCGAACAAGCCGCGGATGTAATAACCATCACGGGCGCTGCCGCGACAAGCACGCTCACCAATATTGCGTTGACGTCAACGGCTCCAAGTTTTACGTTTTCTCTTGATGAGGTCAGCACCAACATTGCGGTCACCAATGTTGACTTGGCCGGCAGCGCATTTTCGGCCACCGCTCAGGGTGGCAATATAACCGTGACCGGAGGCGGCGGAGGGATTGTCGCCACAGGCGCATCGGCGATCACGCTGGTAGCCGATGGCGGCGGAACGCTCACGATAGATGGTGCCATCACGTCTGTTGGCGGCGCCATTATTTTGCGCGCAGATGATGATGTGATTTTTGGTGCGAATGGGGATATCACTTCAACAAGCGGCAATATTACCGTGAAAGCCAATTTTGACGATGTGGTAAATGGCGCGGGCGGCGCCATCACGATGAACGCGGATACGCTTATCAGTGCTGGGTCAGGCACGATCACGATGAGCGCCGACGAGGACATCACACTGGGAGGTCTACTGACTACGAATACCACGAGCTCCGCCGTGACATTGACGTCAACCTCGGCAGGCGTCGTTGACGGGGGCGATACATTTACGAATATCAGCGCTGCTAGCGGAGGGGTTTCCATCACGACTGTAACCGGCGCAGGAAGCGCAGGTGCTTTGGAAACCACCGTTTCTTCTATCAGCGCGACGGCCAGCGGAGCAGGAAATATTCTTTTGACAGAAACAGACGGAGTCACTCTGACCAATCTCACGACAACGAATGGCTCCATTACGGTTTCCGCGGCAGGCACCGTTGTCGCTACGAACGTCAATGCGGCAGGGGCGGGACAGGACGTGACGCTCACAACATCCTCGGGCGGTATGACGCTGACCAATGTCATCTCAGATGATGATATTACGGTATCTGCACCGGGAGATCTCACGCTCGGGGTGATAGGTGACTCAGGAACGGATGATATTTCGCTGACCACCACTGCGGGGGCGATGATCGACGCGAATGGCACAACCAATAACATTACGGGCGACGCACTGACCCTTAATTCGTTCGGTGATATTGGTTCTTTATCGGATCCCATCGAGATCAATGTAAATAGCTTTGTTTATACGCTCACGGGCCCTAACTCTACGGCTTATCTGACGGACACGGGCTCGAGGATTGTATTGGATTTATCACTTTCCAGCGGCAGCATCTATTTTAGTTCCATCGGTGACATGCGTGTGAAAAGAGCCAGCTCAGCGACGGGCACCGTGGATTTGATCGCGGGAGGGTCTATTCTCGCGTACGATGACGATTCTGTCGTCAACGCGTACGGAGATATTCATTTGACCGCCGGCGGCACCATCGGCACTGTTAACAGACCGTTGAATGTTCAGTCCGCCAACGGACATGTGACTATTTCAGCGGGTGGGAGCGTGGACAATGTTTCCGCGCATCTTGTCGGCAATCTTTCGCGCAATGGAGTGAGTGTCTCCGGTCGGACGCCGGGTCTTGTCATCTATGGAGGGCAATTGATAGCCGGAGATGCCACCAATCGGCTCCTGCAGTCAACCAGCGCTGTAAACATGGCATTTCCAAATTACAGCGCATTTGATTATCCCCGCTACGAAGAGCCACAAATCCTCAACGGTTTCCTCGAAAACACCGACTACTCCACTTACACTGTTCTATAAATTTTTTCCAGAATCCCCTGCCAGCTCCCGGACCCCGGAAGTGGTCCTTTGGGTCGACGCTCGGATTTCCCCTCCGAGGAAATCTCTCGCTCGGTTGAGATTGGCTCGTGTGTAAAAGTAGGTTTCCATGGCTCGCCAATCTCAAACGCGCCCCCAAGGACCACTTCCGGGGTCCTAGACCATTCGCTAATGAGAGTTCTATTTAAAACTCAGAGAACCCGACGGGTGGCAAAGGGCGAGGTCTATTTGCCCGGAGCCGCTAATAGACGGCGAGGACAAATAGACCTTGTCCTTTGACAGGACCCGTCGGTTACCTGGATTAATAGATCAGGGAGAATTAGGTTTTGCGGATTTTTTCGGCGAGAAGTTTTAAGGTTTCCGTATCTGCGGGTTTGGCATGAACGAAACTTAGCTCACCGGGCACGCCCTGAACGGGGACGAGGTGGATGTGAGTGTGGGGAACCTCGAGTCCGTAAACCAAAACGCCGATACGTTTGCAAGGCACGGCTTTTTCCAGCTTATGGGCGACCTTTTTCGCAAATACCATGAGTCCCGCGAGCGTTGTATCGTCGAGTTCAAAAATGTAATTCACTTCCTTTTTAGGGATCGCGAGCGTATGTCCCGGCGCGATGGGACGCAAGTCGAGGAAAGCCAGATAATTTTCATCTTCCATGATCTTGTGACAGGGAATCTCTCCTGAGACGATACGAGTAAAAAGGGATGGCATGTTTTTCCTTTCCGCTGATATAATCAAAATCTATGAACACCACACTAGCAACAAAGCCGTCCGAAGGCAAGCAGACGTCACCCCTGCGCCGCGATGTGAGGATTCTCACCACCCTTTTAGGCGATGTTATCCGTGACCAGGAAGGCGAAAATCTTTTTCTCAAAGTCGAAGAGATACGCCGCTTGGCAAAGGATATTCGAGAAAATCCGAGTGCTGAACGTATAGAGGCGCAAAAGAAATTTGTCAATTTGCTCAAGCCCCAGGACGCCTACAATATCGCCCGCGCGTTCACGATCTATTTTCAGCTCGTGAATATCGCTGAAGAACAGCACCGCGTACGTCGCATTCGTGAATACGAGAAAGACACGGAATCTCTCCAGGACATGTCGCTGCGTAAGCTTTTTCATGATCTGAAAGAGCGGGGTGTTACTAAACAGCGTATCTTGCAGCAGTTTTCCGATATGTCGATAGAACAGGTGCTGACCGCCCATCCGACGGAGGCCAAACGCCGCACAGTGCTCGACCATTTGCTGCGCATCGCGGCCGTTCTCTCGCAGATGAATAGCCCCGATCTGACCGGCACCGAGCGGGAACGTCTGGTTGATGGCATCAAGGAAACGCTCGAGATCCTCTGGCAGACGGCCGAGACGCGTCAAAGAAAAGTGGAAGTACTGGACGAGGTCGACCAGACTCTTTTTTATTTCCAGAGAACCATTTTGAATATCGTGCCTGACCTGCACGAACGCGTGTGGCGCGAATTTGCGCGTTTTTTCGGCAATAAAGACGTGAATGTGCCGCCTTTTTTCCGTTTTGGTTCCTGGGTCGGCGCCGACCGGGACGGCAATCCGCATGTGACCTGCGAAGTGACACGGAAAACCGTCACTCGGCAGAAAAAAATTATTTTTAAAACTTACCTCACGGCCATTGAAGGCCTTATCCGTAAATTTAGCCAGTCCGAGACGCGCATTTCCGTCAGTAAAAAGCTGATGGCGTCTCTCGAACACGATAGAAAGCTTATGCCGGAGCTTTCCAAGGAGATGGAGCAGTATGAGCAGAGTGAGATCTACCGAAAAAAACTCTCCTTCATCTATGAACGTCTTGAGAACACGCTTAGGAAGAAAAAGGCTGCCTACAAATCCAATAAGGATTTTATTGAGGACTTAAAACTTGTGCAAGACAGCCTCAATGAAAATAAATCCGTCTTCGCCGCGCGCGGGGATCTGGACCGCCTGATGGACCAGGTAGAGACTTTTGGTTTTCACATGGCAAAACTCGATATCCGCGACCACGCGAGCAAGATCCGCAAATGCCTGACCGAGCTTTTCCCGGACGAAAACGCGCTCGATGAAGAATTTCTTTTGAAGAAAATAGCGGCGCGCCCGCAAAAAAACATGCGTACGGATCTTTCTCCCGAGGCTAAGGATATTTTGGAGCAATTGCGCATGATGCGCCGCATCCAGGAAGATGCGGACGCGCAGATCGTGGATGATTACATCATCAGCATGACCGAAGGACCGTCGGACATCCTGGCTTTATTGTATTTGGCCAAAGAGACGGGTCTTATCAAGATCCAAAAAGAAAAGGTGGTGCAGGCGCGCGTGGGTATCGTGCCGCTTTTTGAGACCATCCATTCGCTTGAACGCGCTCATGAAGTGATGGGGCGTCTCTTTTCCATGCCGTTGTATAAATCGTATCTGGCGGCCCGGGGCGGCGTGCAACAGGTGATGCTGGGCTATTCGGATTCCAGTAAGGACGGGGGGTATCTCGCGGCTAATTGGAAACTTTATCAGGCGCAGAAAAATTTGGGTGCCGTGGCCGAAAAATTCGGCGTGAAGCTTGAAATATTTCACGGCAAGGGAGGCACCATCGACCGCGGCGGCGGAGAATCGCATAAGGCTATTTTGGCTCAGCCGTATGCCGCGCCGGGTGGACGCATCAAGGTCACGGAACAGGGAGAAGTCGTGGCGCAGAAATATTCCAATCCTGTTATAGCGGAAAGAAACCTCGAACAGCTCGTCACAGCCGTCCTCTGGACGAATCTTGTGAGTAAGGATGAGGTTGAGAAAAATAAAAAAATAATAGTCTGGGAAAAAAGGCTCGAGAGGCTCGCAGATTTTGCTTTTGATTTTTACCGGCAGCTTGTTTTTAATACGGAGGGCTTTCTTGATTTTTATCAAGAGGCCACGCCTATCGATGTGCTACAGATCGCACGCATCAGTTCTCGTCCCGCGATGCGCGCTTCACAGAAAAGTTTTGAAAATCTGCGGGCGATCCCCTGGGTATTCAGCTGGGTCCAGTCACGCTACATTATCTCGGCGTGGTATGGAATCGGAACAGCGCTTGAGAAGTATATCGAAGAAAACCCCGATACGGGTCTGGACGAGATCAAGGAAATGTACGAGGAATGGCCTTTCTTCTATTCGCTGATGAATAATGCCCAAATATCGCTCGCAAAGGCCGATCTTTATATCGCCGACCAGTACGCCTCTCTCGTTAAGGACGCGTCCCTGCACGATGCCATCCACGGGATGATCACAAAAGAGTACCACCGCACGGTGGATAGAGTGTTGAAAGTCTGCGGCCAGAAAGAACTTTTGGATTTTCATAAAGTATTGAAAGATTCCATCCGTCTAAGGAATCCCTACGTTGACCCTCTAAACTATATCCAAGTGCGTTTTCTTGCAGAAGCGCGGAGGGATGATTTCAAATCCTCCTCGGAAAGCAATCGTCAGGCCGTCAATGATATCCTCCTTCTGACCGTCAACGGCATTGCCTTTGGCATGAAATCCACCGGATAATCGCACCCGCTCCCGAAGAACACTCATTGCTAGCTCCCGGACCCCGGAAGTGGTCCTTGGGGTCGACGCTCGGATTTCCCCTCCGAGGAAATCTGTCGCTCGATTGTCGTTTGCTCGTGTGTGAAAGTAGGTTTCCATGGCTCGCAAACGACAAACGCGCCCCCAAGGACCACTTCCGGGGTCCTGAACCATTCGCTAATGTGTGTTCTATTTAAGACCTAAGAGAACCCGACGGGTGGCGAAGGGAATGCTCTATTTGCCCGGAGCCGCTAATAGACAGCGAGTCCGCCAGAGGACGGATCCGTCCACAAATCGCTCGTGCGATTTGATGGCGGAGACAAATAGACCTTGTCCTTTGACAGGACCCGTCGGTTACGTGGATTAATAGATTCGAAGGACCTATTACTAAGAATTTTTTGTTACTCTAACTACTGTCATGTGATATAGTCATTATCTGAAACGTTGTTAATCGAACGTAGAGGATAAAAATCCCCAAACACATGAGCCTTTTGGCGAAAACCAGAGTAGCAACGCTTGCATTCATTATCATCCTCTCTGGCCGTGCCTTCACTTCGGCCGCCGAATCATCCTCTCAGACAAAAGTTTCTTCCGCGGATACGCAAGCCTTCGTTAATACTGCTTTCCAAAAAGGCAAAGAAAGTTATGACGCGGGCCGTTACACCGACGCACTGAAGGCATGGGAGACGATTGATCCTTATCTCGACGAAAACCCCTCTGTTAAAAAAATTGTCGTTTTCTTAAGAAAGCAGATCCAAAAAAAAGGCATCGAAGTTCCTCAAGCGAAAGTGACGAGCAAATCCCGTGCGTCGTCGGGTTCCGATGAGGTCCAACAGGAAGTTGTTTCGACGGCAATACCGCAGGAAGTCATTTCCCAGGCCAGCCAAGAATTAGCTTCAAAGGCGCAGGAAGCGAGCCAAAAACAGAGCGAACTTTCCTCCGCGGCGGCCGGCCGACAAAAAGATATCAATGATGCTTTCCAAAAAGGTAAAACAGCCTATGAAGAGGGCCGTATTGAAGCGGCGATCCGCGAATGGGATAAACTTTCAGGTGAGCCGGGTCTGGCCGAACCTATCCGGCAGCTCAAAGCAAATTATGCCGAATTAGGACGTCAGAACGCACAATTAAAATCTGTTTCGTCCGCCGCAGAATTGCCGGAGGACCTGACAAGTTTTCTAAATAAAGCCGGCCAGCGTTTTCAGGCGGAAGCGTTACAGTTATCGGCACGAACGAAAGAAACGCAGTCTCGGTCTACACATGATCAGGAACAACTGCGTGACATTTTTGAAAAATCCAATCTTCTTTACGCGCAGGGAAAATACAACCAAGCGATTGAGGAATGGAAGCAAGTGCTGCCGATCGCGGGAGAGAATTCCGAATTGGGCCGTCAGATCCTGACGCTAGAAGCCAATTACGAAGCGATGTTGCAAGCTAAGCAGGCGGCGGATGAAGTCGAAAAATCCTACCGGGATGATTCTGCTTTGGAGAATTACACCTTACAAATCTCGAAAGTCGGGCAAGAACTGGCCAAAAAGGCGCAGGATGCGAAGCAAAAACGTATCCAGACTGAAACAGCTTCTACGCAACGTCGCCAGCTCGTAAGCGAAGCTTTCGAGAACGGCCGCCGTGCATATGAAGAGGGACGTACCGAAGAAGCGATGACCGAGTGGGAAAAACTTTCCACGGAGCCCGAGTTCCAACAGGCCGTCCAAGA
>JAHFFI010000011.1 GCA_023248025.1 Candidatus Omnitrophota bacterium | reverse complement strand
ATCTGAGATTCGATGAATTTTCGGACCAACGTCAGCAGATTATTTTCCGGGTTTCTGTGCGGAATGGCAATCCTACTGGTAGTGATGTCAAAAAATACATAACCACCTACGCCAAGGGTCGTGGACCGTTTTCACTGACCTACATACAATATGGAACCGAGGTCGGCGATACGGACATTATTTCTCCCGACAGCAAGCTAAGGGCATCCTTTATTTCAACTCCTGACGCCGGTGCCCGTTTAGCGCAGAAAGCAGTGAGTCATCTTGCGGCTTATGCAACTGAAAATTTTAATCAGCGAGTTAAAGACACAGATGAATGGATGAAGCACTCAAGTTTCAACGAGCTTCGTTTGCCTTTTGCGGCAAAAGATGTCGTGAAGCATCGCGGTGCGATCCGGCAGGAATACACCGTCGCAACGGGTGCCGCCGAGCAGATGCACGCCAGCACAATAGCGCATTTTGGCAATGGGACCCAGAATATCACTTATGGCCCTTACACGCCGAGCGAAGCGGTGGTGATGAGGGAAAGAGGTATTGATATTTATTATTTGGGTGGTTGGGCTACATCCGCCAAAGGGTCCGCGAATGAGATTGCCGGCGCCGATACGGCAAGCTACGCTTTAAACCGCGTACCCGATGAAGCCGCTTCGATTGTTAACGCATTGGTAAAACAAGATACGATGCAGTTTCATAAGCGGGCCTCGTGGACGGATGAACAAAGAAAAGCGACTCCTCCGGTCGATTATTTCCCGCGTATTATCGCCGATGCCGATAATGGACACGGCAGTGAACATCAGTTGATGAATCTAATCCGTCGTTTTGTGGAGGCGGGTGTCGGCGGCGTTCACCTGGAAGACCAGGATGCTCGCAAGGTATGCGGCCACCAGGGCGGAAAAACGCTCGTATCCACGGCAAAGCATATTACAAGGCTCACGTCGGCGGCGCTTCAATTCGCCATCATGGGTGTTCCCGGCATTATTGTTGCCAGGACCGACGCCAACGAAGCGACTTTCTTGGCTAGCAATGAAGACGTGAGGGACCACCGTTTTATTCTGGGGGCAACCAATAAAGATATTCCGAGATACGCCGCAGTTATTTTATCCGTGGTCAAAAAATTACACGATGCCGGCGCCGAAGACTTGAAGGGTTATCTTACGTATGGCGTGACGGATCAGGAGTACAAAGATGCCTATGCATGGCTTGAGAAAGAAGGGCTAACTCAGATCATCGATAACGCTTCTGCGAATATCAGAACTGGGGTTGATTCAGACGTGGCATTGACGGACGCCATGAATAAAATTCGTCCTATTTGGACGGATAAGGCCGGCGTCAAAACATACGGTGATGCGGTTGCCGATGAAATGAAGTCCATGATGGCAGCGGGGCATAAGTTTTCCAAGACGGTTGAAGAATGGCAGGATTTTGTCAAAACCGCATCCAATAAAGAAGCGCGTGAACAGGCGGACAAGATCGGCGTAAATATTTTTTGGGATTGGGACTTGACACGAGCGGTAGAAGGCTATTATTTGATCACCGGTGGACTTGAGATGTCCATAGCACGCGGATTGTCTTTTGCTCCTTATGCGCATATTATTTGGCGTGAATCCAAAGAGCCTGATCTTTTGCGTAAACCGAATGAAGAAAGCGAAGATTATTTGTTCGCCAAGGCCATACACGCGGTTTATCCCAATAAACGGCTGGCGCAAAATATCTCGCCTTCTTTTAATTGGGACGCGTTTGGGTTTACGGAAGAGCAAATCAAAAATTATGATAAAGCACTGGGTAAGCTCGGGTACGTTTTTAATTTCAGCACTTATGCGGGCCACCAAGCCGATATTTTGGCCGCGGAAGAACTTGCGAGAGAATTTATCAGGTACGGTGCATTCGGCATCGTAAAGGTTCAACGCCGATTAAGACAGATGCAGTCCCGCGCGGTAGAACCGCAGGCTTTTGTGGGTGGGAATTATGCCGATAGCATGCTGATGACTGCGACAGGTTTCACCGCCTCTACGCAGTCGATGGGCGGTCACTCAACCACGAAGCAGCACAGGCAACAGATCGAGGTCCCGACCAGTCTACTGGAAGGCTGGCTTAAGGCATGGGCCAAACAGAATAATTTTGAAGACACTTTAAAAGTCGAGTTGCTGCCTGCCTCTATGGGTTCCGATGAGCTTGTGCTTAACGTGTTCGACGGTAATTTTAATAAACTTGCCTCCATCCGTTATCGGTTTGTTGAGGTGAGAGGGATTAAGAAAATTCTTGAGGTTGTTAACAAAGAAACGGCCGAGCCTTTACGCCGCAAGCGGCTCATGACTCTGCTACATTTGTATTTGATCCACCGCTATAAAGCGGACGCGATACATTATCTTGTTCCGACCCCTGATAATCAGGAAGCCGTATCGAGAATGGCCGCCGCAGGTATTTTTGATCCAGCGTCTCTTGAGACCAGCGCATCCCTGATATCGGCTTCGGTCAACCAGGCCAGAGTAGCAGAATTAGTATCGAGTGAGGCTACGATGCAGCAGTTCATCGCGCGCACGCCTCAGGGTGAAGACAAAGGGTCGATCGCTGGCGCCCGTCTCGCCGCGATCGACGCATTAAAAGCGGTTGCTAAATTTGAACAGGGCCTTCCCATCGCGGCCGTGAAAGGTGCGGGTTTGGTAGGAGCGCGCCTGGCAAAAGTTACCATCCGTGACGACGCCAAAGAAGGCGAGTTGCAAGTGTTATGGGGCGACAAACGTCTCAAAAACGGGACCGTTTTAAACGTAGAGGAAACTATTCTTTGGCTGGCCGAAAACCTCACCGGTGATGTCACCGATACGATCAATAATTGGAAAGTAATGGAAGACAAAGCCAATGCGTTGATCGATAAAGGCGCCACTCCCGAAGAAGCCTACGGATTTTTGGCCGCTGAATTTATCGCGAAAAGAATAGACGAAGATGGAAACGAGGTCAAGGCCACCGTGGGACAAATATACGAAGGTGGTATCAATAATTTTCTTCTGGCGATGGGCGAAGAAGTTCCCGTATCTCCTAATCGTTGGGCCATGAATGAGACGGTTAATGCAAGCCAGAGATCGAAAAAGAAAGGGCTTGTCTTAACGGGACCCAGCAACGACACGGGAATGATGTTCAGCGCGTTCAACGCCGCCGCTGCCGGTGTGACTTCCCGTCTCGAAGATTCCGAAGACGCATCGCCTGAAATGTCAGGCAAAGAAATGTGGATTCAGCAGCTCAATTTGAAGCGCATGTACGAAGGAAGGTTCGAAAGCGGTAAATTCACTCACCCCACAAAGAAATATTTGCCGACGGATCCTGCAGTTCTGTCGGGCAAGAAAAAAGCGGGTGAGCCGAAAGAATACTCGCTCGACGTCCAATTGGACAAGGCACCCGCCGCGTTCCATCGTCTGCCCGGAATTCACCTGGCTTCTCCTTCGGTGACGATACGCGGAAAGAGGATACCCGCCTTCATCGCGGTGATGGCGGTGTATTTACTGAACAACTATGACAATTTAAAAGAAAACGGCTTCGACGCGGGCTTCTACCTCCCTAAGTCCAAATGGCCGAAGGACATGCTTCTTTGGAACAAGGCGCTCTTTCTGATGGAATCGAAAATGGGCCTCACGCACGGAGCGATCAAAGTTAAGGTGATGCATGAAAGGGCGGAATTTTCGCTCAGCCAATTCGTCAATATGTGGGTGGTCCAGATGTATTCGCTCATCACGAATGTCGGACGCTGGGACCAGAACAGTTCCTTCATTCAGACGTTCAAGCGTTTTGATTCCATGCTCTTTCCCGACCAGCGTTTTGCCGGCATGTTGACGGAGCGCATGACCTATTACACTTTGCGCAACGCATTTTTCAATATATTGGTGGGCGTGACACCGGAGACCGCAAAAAAGATCGATCCGAAAAAGCAGGTGCAATTGGTCGAGCTTACCAATGCCCTTGCGGAAGGTGGTATGGCCGTCCAACTCAAGAACAATCCAAAGCCTGAGGACTCGGCAGACATCGCGGCGGAAAAACTGAAGTTGAACAAAAACGCCACCGCTGATATCCGGACGGACAAGATCCGTGAGCGTCTGATCGGTCTGCAAATATTCGTAAAATCCAACGGCCAAAAGATCCTTTTGGATTCGACGCGCGAAAGCTGGGTGGCCACGACAGATCCTGAGTATGTGAAAGCGGGATCGGAAGTATTTCAGGTCGAGCTTAACGCCGATGGCGCCACTCTCGAAGATATCGTAGCGCCTCTGCAGGCTTACGTGGATGCCAACGTCGCTCCGGCCATGCGTGATAAATTCATCACGCTGGGTATTTTGGGCGAAGGCGGAAAAATTAAGCCCGTAGAATATAAAAAGGAAGATCTGACCAAGGAAAAGATCGATTCGCCCGAAAATTGGAAGCGCTTCATGATGCCTTCCAAGGGAGAGAGGACGCTTCAGGGTTTGGCGCAGGAAATATTTTTCACTTTCGATTACAACGGCCAGCAAGTAGCGGGCAACAACGCCGCGGCCGTTGAGAACCCGCTTGACGGGAACGGATGGCGCGGGATACTCGAAGCCAACTACACCGGCAATCGTCTCATGAGCGATCATGCGACCAACGAAGGCAATTTGAATGGATTGTACGTCACGCTGCTTCACGGTCAGAAATTCACTCAGGACGGAAAGTTCGAAGACCTCACTGGGACCTATCCTCCGATAGAAGTCAAAGCGGGTGACGTGATCACGCCGGACCTCGTTTATCAGATCTGGCAGCACTTGAAGGCCTTTACGCAGAAGCGGCTTGATAATTTCGAAGCCAAGGGGATCCCTGTCAATCGGCCCGTCGCGAATACCGTGATGGAAACCGTAAAGCGTATCCTCATCAAGACGGATGAGAACGGCGAGCCTATTAAAAATAGCGTGGGCCATTTAGAGCTGCAGCCTGTGAACGCGATGCCTTATTTCTCTAAAATTCTGTACCGGTTGAATGAACTTTACAGAATGGGCAGGATCAATGACGCGAACAACGTGCTCAACGCTATTTTCCTTAAGACGCGTGACCAATTGGTGTCGGAAGGGGAGTCTTTTGGGCTGGACACTCACGATGATGTGTTTAATATTAACGCCCCGGCCAAGAGCGCAGTAGACCTCGCCCTCGAAGCCCGGCGGTTGTCTGAGAAACTCGATGATCTAAAAAATGAAATTGAGCGCCTGATCTATGGGGATTTCATAGTCCGTCCTATTGTTGAATTTGGAGGCAAAGAAATATCGTTAGCATCAATCGACACCATCGATAAGGCGAAGGCTTTGATAGATGAGATTCGCAAAAAACAATTAAACTTTATAGAGCATTTTGAGCTTTATTCCGGTGACATCTTGGAACAACTAAGGGCGGAGAAGGGGGCAAGAATCGTATTTCATGATGGCGCTCATTCAATAACCTTCGTTATTCCCAACAACGTCTTTTTGCACGAGGCCATTTCTAAAGTGTTTTTCAGTGAAGCCAAGAACGTCGGCGTCGAAACAATAATTGAAGCTAAGGGCGAAGATAAGAAAAGTGACGGTGTATATACTATCAAACCGACGCAGGAGCTGTATAACCAGCTGAAGGACCGCTACACCCACCTCGGTGCGCGGTTATCGGCAAAAATGGTTACCCTAGGATCAGGTGAACAATACACTATCGACAATGCAGTTAGTCTTCGTGTTTTGGAAGTTCAACCTTCGCGCGCTCTTATTTCACTTGGCCTGGACAGTTCCTCCGCAGTTTGGGTTCAAGCAACAGAAGGTCTGTGGGATTATGATGATAATCATAGTGATCCACCAATCGCCAGAGTCATGAGCATTAAAGATGGTGAGGTACAGTTTGAAATTCTCTCGGGTGCCCGGCTGGCGAAACATAGAGTGGGCGGGATTGAGGGTCTTGAAAATGGGCCGAGAGTCATCGCTTCAGGTCTTTTGCGGGATGCCCTGTCTTCGCTGCTTGGATTGAAACCAGAACTTGCTAAGGAAATTACCGGCGTAGCGGTCGTGAGAGATGCAGATGATCTTACTACAAATATTGGCAATTTAAAATGGATTCAGCTGACAGAAGAAGGCGATCTTTTGAAGGTGATTCAGAGGCCCCGTCTCCTTGGGTTGGATCCCGATGTTGATTTCAAAGTTTATTTCGATGTTATGATTGCCGAATACGCCACGGGTAAATTATTGATCATACAGTCCGATGAAGGTCCGGGTTCCGCCGGGGTAACTGCTTCGCTGAAATCTGCCCCTCCTTCGCTTAAAGCCAAGGCCGCGCTCCCGATACCTACGGCGTCCGCAACCCGTCCCAACGGCGCGCGGCTCTCCACTCTCGATGAAGCCATTAATAGAGATTGGGTGTTACCTGCCCGGACGCAGTCCATCGCAGGTTCACAAGACCGTGTCGCAGCCATTCTCGCGCACCCTGATTTTACGGATGAACCTCAAGCCGTTAGGGATAATTTAGAAGCAATTTATAGTCACGGAATACTAGCCGGCACAGGTCAGGTAGTCATTCTTCCGATAGACCAAGGTTTGGAACATTCTCCTATCCAGAGCTGGGCGTCTAACCCACCCGCAGCGGATAAATGGTATCAGCCGATGCTGGCCTACACAGCCGGCATGAGCGCTTACGTCGCGCCTTACGGAACCATTCGGCTTATAGCACCCATATGGGCGAAGCGTTTGCCGCTTATCGCAAAGATCAATAACAGCGTGGGTGGAGTGGGCAATGACAAAAAAAACCAGCATTCCGCGGTGATGGGTGATATCGCGGAATTAGCAAGACTAGGCGTCAGGGCCATTGGATTTACGATTTACGGCGGGTCTTTGCAGTGGGAGGCTCAAATAAAAGAATTACAAGCTGTCGTTGCCGAGGCCAAAAAGTATGGACTACCAACAATCGTTTGGTCTTATCCCAGAGGCGGGGATATGCCCGCTGAGCAGGAAACAGCTTTGGATGTCACCATTGCAGCCGTTCAATTGGCTGTAGAAGCCGGTGCCAATGTTGTGAAAATTAAACCCCCGGCCAATGTCTTCAGAAATTCCGCCAAAAAAGAATGGCTCCAGTCTCAGCAATGGTTTAAAGACGGCGGATATGATTTAAACAAGCTCGAAGACCGCATAAAAATAGTGACGCTTTTTGCCAATGGACGTGAACTTATTTTCTCAGGCGGCGCAGCCAAAGCGGAAGATGAGGTGATTGATGAAATCGCCCGCGTTATTTTAGGGGGTGGTGGTGGAAATATTGTGGGGCGCAATCTTTTTAAGAGGCCCTTCGAGAAAGCCACTCCTTTAGCGCTTAAGATCATGGCGTTAAACCAGGCTAAAACCGAAAAAGAATTTGACCGGAACGACGTGGAAGGATTTATAAAATATGCCTTTGAAGTCGTACTTCCTAGGATTACAGCCAGTCAGAATATTCCTGCTCAAATACCTCTATTTGGACCGGATATAAACATCGATGGCACTCGTGATGATGACAGATTTATCGATGAAGCAGCTAGGATGCTTGCTCAGGAATTTGCGGCCGAGACGTCAGATGTTAAGCGCAAAATGGGATATTTGTACCGGAATGGTCAGCTTGCCGGCGCAGACATTGTTCCTTTTGAAAGCGTCACTAGGGAAGGGAAAAAGCCCGTCATCGCAAAAATAGAGCCGACACCTTATACGGGGGGAGAACCTACAAGTTATGCTAGTCCCGTCGTCCTAACAAAAATCGAAGCATTATCAAACATCGGTGTGACAGCCCTGGGATATACACTCAACCCTGACCCAGGATTTGCATTCAATGCCCAAATAGCCGAATTAACAGCGATAATTAATGAAGGCAGAAAGTATGGCCTTCCTACAGTGGTTTGGTCTTATCCTACAGGCGACAAATCAGACGCGCTGGACATTACAACCACTGCCGCACAGGTTGCTTTGGAAGTCGGCGCGCATGTCATCGTTGTTAGAGAACCTAGTGCAGAGTTTAGAGACCCCAAGAAAGATCAAGCGGATCTCGACAAGGCTGGCATTAAGTACGATACGCCGCAAGCGCGCAGGCATGTCGTCGAATGGTTCGGGGCTTTTGGCGGAAGAAGAAAAGTTATTTTTGCGAATGCCGGCGCGCGGCTGGCACAATATCAGGATAGAAGACGGCCTTTAAGCGCTGACCAGTTTGTGGACGTGGCGGTGCCGGCGGGGTTGGCAACGGCGGTTCAAAGAAATCCGTTTAATCTGGCGCCGACGCGATTGCAGGTCATGCCATTGACCGAATCTTCGGCTGCAGAGACACGGACGGTGTCGAAAAATCCGTTGGTGGTTTTCGCATTCGGTTCTTCGGTGACTCAGGCATTGGGGTCTATTTTATTCGCCGGACAGGGTAAACCCGTGAAAGAAGTGGCTGACGGCAATGCCGTTTATTTTACGCAAAGAAGTATCGAGGCATTTACAAGAGACAATCCCAACAGTGCGCTGGTCGTTCTGGCTGATGAGGGCGGAAGGGACGATTCTTACTCACTGGAGCTCGGAAGCGTTTTCTACAGAGGTAAAAAAGAAGCGTATACGGGCGTCAATGACCTGAGAAGCCGTTTGGATGGGCTTCGCGCGCAGAATGTGGACGTTCTTTATTTCGTCGGTGATGCATTGGAAAAAACGAATGGGCTCATTGTTCCGGAAGCCGTCAATTCGGCCACCGACAGCAACGCACTCTTTGCTTTCTACATCAATGGTGGAACGAGACACCTCATCCATGATAATTTCCGCATTGGAGGCGTTAGTGGTTTTGCACCCAACGTCGCCGACGCAACTATTTCGGCTTTCGATCTCCCGAGCGCGGTATTGAAGGAGTTTTCAGTTTCAAGCGCGACTATTTTGACACTGGGTCCGCGCACTTCTGATCTTGAAAAAGAGGCCGTCAAGAATTTAAAAACGCATCGCCATCAAGCCATTATTGAAGACGCCCTGGCGCTTGAGGCCGCCAACCCGGAAAATTTCAGGACAGATTTTCCCGGCGACGGCGATCTTTTACCGCGCGTCGTGGCGGAGCTGGGATTAGATCTGGACGGTCATCCGTTATTTGTATTCGGCAGAAGCGGATCGGCAGAAGCGACGGCGGCAGGCATTGTAGCGGCCAATACTCCGGGTTCTGTATTTTCGCATACATTTGTCTCAGAAACGGCGACCAACGGTAATTATAGCAAGGAGACAGCCCACCAGTTTACAGCGGATGATCTAGGCCGTTTTCAAGACCTCGGTATCCCTCAATCATTTTATACTGCGCAAAGACAGCGCTCCGATGTGCAGGGTCAGGGTGTCGTGGCTATTACGAGCGTAACGGGTGCCTCAAAGGAGATATACGGCAAAACATTCTCTGATATTTTCCAGCGCGTTACATTCAACGAAGCCAACAATACGGTCGTCACCAACACGTTGCTTTCGACGCCCGAAGGTGCTTTTATTGTGAGAACGACTTTTAAGAGTCCTGATCTAGCTGCAACAAAACAGGGTCTTTTGCAGGCCAGTCACGTAGCGCGCGAATACCGTGACCAGAAAAAATCCTCTGCGCCATTAGAGTCTAACGGCGCGCGGCTGACGCAGAATGTTACTTTAAAGCCAGGCGACGAATGTACTATTGTAGGAGGCTTTATACTTAAGGTCTTGACAGTCAGGTCTAATGGATCTGCTGACGTTTCGTTTAAATCGGTAGATGACAGAGGTATTTCCTATGCTAATGCCTTTGTTCAAGAAGGATCAGTTCCGTGGCTTCTTGGCCAGCCAAACGAGTTACAACCGCGCGTTGTAGTCACCAAAATTAATGACGATAGTGTCGAATTCGAAGTTCCTGCCCTGGCCATTGGCTCACCAAGCGAGACGTCGGGAGCCCGCCTAAATGCGCTGGCGGACTCCTCCTCGACGCAATTAGCGTCTCGGGGAGCGCGGTTGGCGCAGAATGTTAAAGTTGAGCGCATCCCTGGGCGCTTTGCGCCTGCTTTTATTGTGACAATTGGCAAGGATTTTTCAGAGAAAGTTCGATTGAGGGGCAGCGTTACTTACGGAGACATGCAAAACTTAGCTACATTTTTGGGTAGGCATGGAATAACAGCGAGTACAAATGAGGACCACCATGGTATTTCGCCAGGAATATCTATCTTAATTAATGGAAAGTATGAAAGCGTGTTTGCCGGTGAAGAGAATGAATTTGCATCAAAACTTAAGGCTTTAATCAGCAAAGCTCTTGCTCAGTCCGGCGATCGGTTGACACAAAATGTTACTTTAAAGTCAGGCGAAACTTATGCTGTAAATGATGGCTTTACACTTAAGGTTATGTACGTCAATTCTAATGGAACTGCTTATGTATCGCTTAGCCGGGAAGGGGGCATAGGTACTCACCGTGTCTTGGTTAATGAAGGATTAAGCCTGTGGCATCCTGGCCAGTCAACCCGGAGCCAACCGCTCGCCATAGTCGTCAAAATTAATGACGATAATGTCGAATTCGAAGTTCCTGCCCCGGCCATTGAATCACCAAGCGAGCCGAGTGGAGTTGCTCGTCCGGATGATGGGTCAACCTCCGGTGCCCGTCTTTCAGCCGTTGCTCCCGCAGTAAACACTTATTTAACGTCTTCGATCAACGGGTTCTTGATCAGCGTGGGCCAGCAAGTGCCCGGATTCTTCAAAGGTCGCTTAGCTTTAGCCGATGAAGCGGGTCTTAAAGTTTACACGCTGGAAAAAAACGAGGGTCAGCTTTTAGTCGAGGTATCCGGTGCAAATTATATCCTGGATATCTCCAATGGGACGCTAGTCCGGGATCATGAAAATCTAGCCCGCGAAGCGGTCTTTAATCCAAGCCTCACCGATGACGCGGCCAAGCTTATATCCTTGAATAGCGCCTCTCGTCCTTCAGCACAAGTCTCAAGCCCCGCGGTCTATCTTATCCATCTGGATAGCTTCACCGGTAGCAACGCTCCCAAAGCAGAGCTTGAAAACCTTCTCATACAGGAAAATAACCGTCTATCCGATACCTCTCTTGTAGCTTTCGTTGGTTCTGAGACCCAAGTGAAAGATGCCATTAAGCTTGTCATGAGCCTTAATCTTAAGAAAGCTTCTCAATTCGTGGGGTTAGACGCGATAGCCAAAGGGTTTAAAGACTCCCCGCGTATCTTACTGATTAAACAAGGTTTTAACGCGCCGGCAAATATAACTGGGAGCTATAAAATCATCACTCTGCAAAAGAATGCCGATGATAAGGCCGGGGTTTTTGCTTTCGGCGCTATCCAAGCCATTATGGAGCTTGTGGCAGAAGGCAGCATAGAAAAAGCCTTCGCGAAATTCTTAAGTCTTGCGCCCCAGTACCAAGGTCAGATGACGCTCGAAGACTTTCAATCCTATTTAGACGGCAATGAAAGCATTATCCAGAAGTTCCCATTACCGGCAACTATCTGGGCAAGCTTACAGGATGCCGTCAAACTTTATCAGCTCTCCCGCACGGTGGCTTATAGCGCGTAATATGCTATAATCCCTGAATGTCCAAGGATAAACTATTTAAAAAAAAGCGCTCAGCGGAGGATTTTAATTTCGGCAAGAAAACGGCCGAAGTCTTCGACGACATGCTGGACCGCTCGGTGCCGTTTTATTCCGAAGTCCAGCATATGATCAATCAGATGGTCTCGGACTTCGCGGTCGAAGGGACCAATGTCTACGACTTGGGCTGTTCGACGGGCACCACCTTCCTTCACATGAGCGGCAATATTCCCAAAGGGGTCACGCTCGTCGGCGTCGATTCATCTCCTGAGATGCTGGCACGGGCCAAACAAAAGCTCGACACCCGATGCCGCGGTATCAAATATAAACTTGTCTGCCAGGACCTCAACAAAGCCGTCACCGTCAAGAACGCATCGGTAGCGATATTAAATCTCACCCTGCAATTTATACGCCCAATGTATCGCGACCGCACCATTGCCGCCATCGCAAAGGGCCTAAATCCGGGCGGCTGCCTCATCCTGGTCGAGAAAGTTTTGAGCCCGCATTCCACCATCAACAGGCTTTTTATCAAACATTATTATGAATTTAAAAAACAGAACGGGTACAGCGAGATGGAAATCGCTCAGAAACGCGAAGCGCTCGAGAACGTACTCATCCCGTACCATTTTGACGAGAACCGCGAGCTTCTTTTAAGGAACGGCTTCAAGGCCTGTGATATTTTTTTCCGCTGGTATAATTTTTGCGGGATACTGGCGCTTAAATGAGCGAACGCAGGCCAAATGCGCTCGTCCTGGGGGCAGGGAATTTTTTCTTTAAATACCGCAACGCCGCCTTTCCCGCCGTATTCGCCGTTCTTTTTTTAATGGCGGACCCGCATGAATTTTTTGGGACAAACATCTCATTGCAGCGCGCCATAAAATATTTTGGCGTAGCACTCGTGATCCTGGGTCAGCTTTTCCGCCTGATGGTGATCGGATATGCCTACATTAAACGAGGCGGGAAGGAAGGAAAAGTTTACGCGGATAAATTGGTTATCCGCGGTTTTTATGCGCACACGCGTAATCCCATGTACGTCGGCAACGCCCTTGTCGTGACGGGGTTTTGCCTGGTGTATCAAAGTGTGTGGTCGTATTTTGTGGCCCTGCCTATTTTCTTATTCTCGTATTATGCGATCACCGTCGCCGAAGAAGCCTACCTCCGAACGCGCTTTGGGGCCGATTATGAGCACTACACCAAGACCGTGAACCGTTTTATCCCTAATTTCAGGGGACTTAAAGCGTCCTTGGCTGAGTTTCATTATGACTGGAAGCGAGCCCTCCGCAAAGACTATGGCAATATCGCTCAAGCCGCACTTGCGCTCTGCGCTATCGAGGCGAGGGGAGGTGGCTGGACGCTTACGCCACGCCTATTAACGGGCCTCGCACTAACGGGTATTTTCTATTTGATAGCCCGTATTCTCAAAAAAAGCGGCTATTTAGCCTCTCCCAATTAATCTCAATCAGTAGGGGGTCAGAGGGGTCTGACCCCTCTGACCCCGGTTCTTTTCTTATTGACATGAGATAGGTTACGGTATATACTCTAGTTAGTCTATAGACTATATAGGATTATAAAATGATATCACAAAAAACCAGATACGCACTCAAGGCATTGGTTCTTTTGGCCGCTCATGAAAAGCTAAATGCAGAGCCTGTGCTTATTTCAGAGCTCGCGCGACGCGGAAAAATGCCTCAGAAATTTTTAGAGGCAATCCTACTGGAACTTAAAAACGGCGGGCTCTTGCAAAGTAAAAAGGGCAAGGGCGGAGGGTATTTCCTAGCCAAGAAGCCTGAAGCCATTAAACTCGGCAGCGTGATCCGCATGCTGGAGGGCCCTCTGGCGCTTATTCCGTGTGTCAGTCAGAACCTGCCCCATAAATGCGATGAATGTGATGATGAAGCAACATTCGGTTTGCGTATTTTATTTAAAGAAGTTAGAGACGCCACGGCCGGTATTCTCGACAACACGAGTCTTGCGAAAGTCCGTTATGTGCAGGACATCGCGAAAAATAATAAAAAGGCTATGTACTTTATATGAGATCAGCAGTTCTTGTTTTAACGACAGCACTACTCGTTTCGGGGATGACCGGCGCTGCTTTCGCTGAAAAAAAAGTGACACTTTTAAATGTGTCGTATGACCCGACGCGCGAGCTGTATCAGGATTATAACCGGGCATTTAAAAAATATTGGAAAGAAAAAACGGGTGAAGACATCACGATCAACCAATCGCATGGCGGTTCAGGAAAACAGGCGCGTGCCGTGATTGACGGACTGGAAGCGGATGTGGTCACGCTGGCACTGGCCTACGACGTGGATTCGCTTTTTGAAAAAGCGAATCTGATACCCAAGAACTGGCAATCGAGACTTCCTGATAACAGCGCGCCCTTTACGTCCACCATCGTGTTTCTCGTGAGAAAAGGGAATCCAAAAAATATTCGCGACTGGGATGATTTAATTAAGCCCGGCGTCGCCGTCATTACGCCCAATCCCAAAACGTCGGGGGGAGCCCGATGGAATTATCTCGCGGCGTGGGGATATGCCCTGAAAAAATGGGGAAATGACGAGACGAAAGCCAAAGAGTTCGTAACCGCGCTTTATAAAAATGTTCCGGTGCTGGATTCCGGCGCGCGCGGATCTACGACGACTTTCGTAGAACGCGAGATCGGAGATGTGTTGGTGGGTTGGGAAAACGAAGCGTATCTTGTCGTTAACGGCATCGGTAAAGGCGAGTATTCAATTGTCGTGCCGTCGGTCAGCATCCTGGCCGAGCCTTCTGTCGCGGTCGTGGACAAAGTGGTCGATAGACGCGGGACGCGCGTTGTCGCAGAAGAATATATAAAGTTTCTTTATGCTCCCGAAGGGCAAGAAATCGCGGCGAAACATTATTATCGTCCGCGGCTGGCGCAGGCGGCCGAAAAATATAAAAGCCAATTCGCTTCTCTTGAACTCTTGACGATCGATAAAGATTTCGGCGGATGGCCGGCTGTGCAAAAAAAACATTTCGCGGACAAAGGGATTTTTGACCAAATCTATGAGTAGAAAAACGCTTCCCGGTTTTAAGTTATCGATGGGGTATACGCTCTTTTATCTGGGGCTCATTGTACTCATCCCGCTTTCAACCCTTTTTCTTAAAACGGCCACGCTTAGCTTCCCTGAGTTTTGGGAAATTGTCACGTCTCCGAGAACGCTTGCGGCTTACCGTCTGAGTTTCGGTGCGGCATTCATTGCGGCGCTTATCAATGCGTTCTTTGGATTTTTAGTGGCTTGGGTGCTCGCGCGTTACCCCTTTCCCGGTAAATCGGCGGTGGACGCGCTCGTGGATCTTCCTTTTGCGCTTCCTACGGCCGTGGCAGGCATAGCGCTTACGGCTGTGTATTCACCCAATGGTTGGATCGGGCATTTCTTGGGACAATTCGGCATAAAAGCCGCGTACCATCCGCTCGGTATCGTGATAGCGCTTTCTTTTATCGGGTTGCCTTTCGTCGTGCGCACCGTTCAGCCCGTATTGGAAGACCTGGACCCCGCCATGGAAGAGGCCGCCAAAAGCCTGGGCGCGGACCCTTGGCAGATTTTCCGCAGGGTTATTTTTCCCGCCGTTTTTCCGTCGCTCATCACGGGATTTATTTTGGCCTTCGCGCGCGGGATCGGAGAATACGGCTCAGTCGTATTTATTTCAGGCAATATGCCGAACAAAACGGAAATCGCACCGCTTCTCATCATGACAAAACTTGAGCAATACGATTACGCGGGAGCCACCGCGATAGCGCTTGTCATGCTGCTGGTCTCGTTCGCACTTTTTTTAGTGATTAACACCCTTCAGTGGCTGAGTTCCAAAAAAGTCGGGATGGAAGCCACATGAAAAAAATCCTTATTTTTGCGGCACTTTTGTATCTGGGGCTTTTTCTCATCGTGCCGTTGGTTTGTGTTTTTGAAGGCGCTTTTAAAAAGGGGCTTGAAGTTTACCTTTCAGCGCTCACGAACTCGGAGGCTTTGTCGGCGATAAGGTTGACGGTGTTGGTTGCGCTCGTGGCGGTGCCGCTGAACGTTATTTTCGGCATTGCAGCGTCATGGGCCATCGCGAAATTTAATTTTCCCGGAAAAAATATTTTGATTACACTCATTGATCTGCCGCTTTCCGTGTCGCCGGTTATTTCCGGCATGATCTTTGTTTTGCTGTTCGGTGCGCAGGGATATTTTGGGCCGTGGCTTGTAGCGCATGGCATTAAGATCATATTTGCCGTGCCCGCGATCATTCTTTCTACGATATTCGTGACATTTCCGTTTGTGGCGAGAGAACTTATTCCTGTCATGAAGTCGCAGGGGCCCGAGGAAGAGGAGGCTGCGATCACGCTGGGCGCTTCAGGCTTCAAGACATTTTGGTACGTGACACTGCCGAATATTCGCTGGGGGCTTTTGTATGGCGTGATCCTCTGCAACGCGCGCGCGATGGGGGAATTTGGCGCCGTGTCCGTGGTTTCCGGCCATATCCGCGGACTTACGAATACGCTGCCTTTGCATGTCGAGATTCTTTATAATGAGTACAATTTCGCCGGAGCGTTCGCTGCCGCGTCGCTTTTGGTGCTTCTGGCATTTGTGACGCTTGTCGCAAAAAAAATGATCGAGACAAAAATATGAGTATCGAAGTTAAAAACGTCTCAAAATCTTTCAATGGGTTTCAGGCGCTTAAAGAGGTGAGCCTGAAAGTGGAGACGGGTGAGCTCGTAGCGCTACTCGGGCCCTCCGGTTCCGGAAAAACCACCCTTTTACGCATCATCGCGGGCCTTGAGACGGCGAGCGCGGGAGAGATATTGTTTCAGGGCGAAGATGCCGAGGAGAAAAAAACAAAGGACAGGAATGTCGGTTTTGTTTTTCAGCACTACGCGCTTTTTCGTCACATGACGGTACTCGACAACATCGCGTTTGGTTTGCGCGTGAAGCCCAGAGACCAACGGCCGCCGGAGGAAATGATCCGTAAAAAAGTGCATGAATTATTGAAGCTGGTGCAACTGGACTGGGTGGCGGACCGCTATCCTTCGCAGCTTTCCGGAGGACAGCGCCAGCGCATCGCCCTGGCCCGGGCGCTCGCGGTCGAGCCCAAAGTGCTTTTACTCGACGAGCCTTTTGGTTCACTCGACGCAAAAGTAAGAAAAGAATTAAGGCAATGGCTTCGCCGTTTTCATGACGACCTGAATATCACGAGTCTCTTTGTGACGCATGACCAGGAAGAGGCGCTTGAGGTGGCCGATAAGGTGGTTATTATGAATGAAGGAAAAGTAGAACAGATCGGGACACCGGATGAAGTGTATCACCATCCCGCCAACGTATTTGTGCTGAATTTTTTGGGCAATGTGAATTTATTTCATACACGGGTAGAGGATGGCAAGGCTTACATCGGAAATCTGGCGTTTCAATTGCCGAAAAAAGCGGGCGCTGAAGGGAAAACTGCCACATTCTACGTCAGGCCCCATCAATTTTTGGTGAGCCGCAATTCTGTAGGTTCCAATTCTTTCCGGGCTAGGGTAAAATACATTAATCCGGCGGGTGCTACTGTGAAACTGGAGTGCTTAAGTGAATGGGACAGCCTTGTCCAGGTGGAGATCCCTCAGGCAGAATATAGACAGCTAAATATAAAAAAAGACGAAGATATTTATCTCACACCCAAAGAGATACGCGTGGAGACTAAAGACACGAACCGTTTTGACAATGTGGGATTTGTGGAAGAAGGCGGAGGTATTTAATGGTTAAAAAGTTACTGTTTATAATCGTTATTCTAGTTTTGCTGCTCGTCGCGGGTATAACTATTTTCATTATTACTTTCGATGTGAATCGGTACAAACCGCTCCTCATTCAAAAGCTGGAAAAACAGCTGGGCCGTCCTGTTTCCGTGGGTGGTATGTCATTGGGCTGGAACGGGGGAATGGCATTACAAGTCGGTCCTATAGCGGTCTATCCCGACCGTGAAGGCAAAAAAGAACCCGAGATTACTTTGGAAAAAGCAGCGGCGCAGGTTAAACTGATGCCGCTGTTGCAGAAAAAAATCGAGATCACATCCATCGTTCTCTCGAAGCCTTATATTCTGATCGAAAAACGGCCTGACGGTACGTTGTCCGCCGGGGGGCTGACGCCTTCCGCAGCTGGAAAGGCAGGGTCCAAGCTTGAGCCATCCAAAATTCCTATTGCGCTGTCCATTCAGGAATTCCGGGTCGTCGATGCCCACGTGGTCTACCGCGACCAAACGGTTTCGCCTCCACTGGAAGTGGAAATACAGAATATGGATGTTCATGTCCGCGATTTTTCTTTAACAGCACCGTTTTTATTTGACGGAAAGCTCTCGGTTTTTAGTGACACCCAGAATGTCAGCTTTGAAGGTCGCGCCGAGCTTCCGCGCGAGGGACAGAATGCGAGCCCGCTTAAAGAACTGACGCTTACGACGGATCTTTCGAATGTTGATAGCCAGAAGCTGGAACGAGCCATCCCGGCCGTTCGCAGCGTCGGATTGCAAAATAAAATGAAAGGCGAATTTAAAGCCCGCGTCGAAGGCGACGAGATAAGCGTGACGCTCAAAGAAGGAAGTGCAAAACTAAAAAATATTAAAAGCGGTTTTGACCACATCTTTATTGATGCCGATCTGAATAAAGATCTTCTCACGTTAAAGCGCGTGCAGACGGAATTTGCGGGCGGGCTGATTAAAGCGTCAGGGCAAGTCAAGGCGCTTGGGTCGCCGGCACCCCCGATTAGCTTGGATGTCAACTGCGAAGCGATCGGCATCGATCAAGTGATCACCGTGATCAATCCCAATGCGCCTACGCTCGACGGAAAGTTATCATTTTCATTCGAAGGAGCGGCCTCCGGCATCCAATGGCCGCAAATTTCCCGGTCTTTGAACGGAACCGCCAGAGTGCGGCTCGAGGAAGGCGTTTTTCTAAACTACAACGCGCTGAGAGAGGTGATCGGGAAGCTGTCGATTATTCCGGGGGTCGAAGAACAGATCAGGAATAATTTTCCGCAAGTCTATCGAAGCATGATAAATGAAAGACATACATTTCTTAAGCCTGTGGATGTGACGGCCTCGGTGCAGAACGGCGTGTTTTATTTCAATCCGCTCGTGCTGCAGACGGACGCGCTTGCCATTGTGGGAGCGGGCCAGTTTGGACTGAGTGATTTCTTTTTAGGCGTAAATGCGTCGCTGCGCCTGAATAGTGAACTGTCCGGTTATTTGATGGCAGTCGCCGGTCAGCTGGGTGTTTTGGCCAATGCTCAGGGTCAATTCGAAATTCCTTTGACTCTGGAGGGGCGCCTGCCTCAGGTGCGTATTATTCCGGACACGCAGTATATCGCGTCCCGTTTACTTGCGTCTAAAACACAGGAGCTTGTTGCGGGGCTTGTGAGGGATCCGAAACAGGGCGTCAATGCCTTGAAAGGGATACTCGGCAAAGCAACCGGCGCCGCGACATCGGCAACGTCACAGTCATAGGAGAATCTATGGATATTCAACAAAAAATAAACGAGGGCGCTCTCATGTTCCAGAAAATCTACGAAATTGCCGCCGAGTATCTGGTGAAATACGGCTTCCAGGTGCTGGGAGGCATCATTATTCTTGCAGTGGGTCTCAAATTAGCGTCTTGGGTGTCAAAGGTTTTTGCTTCGTTCTGCGAGAAGAAAAAACTGGATGTGACGCTGACCAAATTTTTGTCCGGCATCGTCTACATCGTCATCATGGTATTCGTCGTGATGATGTCCGTAGAAAAATTCGGCATCACCATCAATCCGCTAATCGCTGCCGCAAGTGCCGCGATCTTCGGCGCCAGCTTCGCGATCCAGGCGCCGCTTTCCAATTATGCGGCCGGTCTCATGGTTATACTCACGCGTCCGTTTATCGTCGGCAATACGATATCCGTGCAGGGCGTGAGCGGAATCGTTCACGAAGTTAAGCTCCCGAACACCGTGCTTATGACTGAAGACGGCGAGACCATCACGATCCCTAATAAAGACATCGTGGGGCATATTCTCTATAATTCCGCCGAGTGCAAAGTGGTCGAAAAATCTGTTGGCGTCAGCTACACGGATAGTCCCGAAAAAGCGATCCAAATCATCCGCCGCGTAATAGAAAGTTCCCCAAATGTGTCAAAAAATCACCGTCCGCAAGTCGGCATAGAAAGTTTCGGTGATTCTTCAATCAACATCGGCATGCGTTACTGGGTGTTTACCAAGGAATTCCATCCAAGCATGTATGCCATTAATCTCGCCATTCATAACGCATTTCGGGAAGCCAAGATCATCATGCCGTGTCCACAGCGCGAAGTCAGGATGTTGAATTCACTCGAAACCGTAAAATGAAATTTAGGAAGCTGATAGGGCCTCTATTTATTTTAATTGCTCTGCCATGCGCGTGCGGTGTTGCCGCGGACGGAGGACTTTTTCCGGATGAGATCGTTTCCATGGAGACGCTTCATTTACAGATGAGTAAAAATGCGCACTTGCTCGTGCTGGACGCCCGGAGCCTTCAAAGTTTTGAGCAGGCACACATTAAAGGCGCGGCGCTTCCTTTGTCGAGCGAATATTACCGTCAGGAAACGCTTTTTAAGGAAGGCCTCGTGAAAGAGCTTCCAAACACGGACAAAGCGCTGGAAGAGGGAATGGCGCGGTACTCCAAAGACGCCCCGATCGTTGCCTATTGCAACGACCAATGCGAGGCCAGTACGGTGCTCTTGTATAAATTAAAGAAACTGGGGTTTTCCAACGCCAAGGTTATGAAGCCCGGTTTTCAGTCGTGGAAGGCAAAAGGCTACCCGGTCGCGGAGCTTTCTCTGCCCTCCGGCCATGACATTTTGATACGCATGGATGAAAATCTATCGATGCGTATTTTGAAGTCTTTGAAACAGGATTCGGATATGGCATCCCGCGCGCTGAATCTCAAAGTCACGTCGAAGAATGGAGCCGTGGTTCTAAGCGGCGTTGTGAACGACGCTGCCGAGCGGGAACTGGTGAAGCGCAAAGTAAGCGCTGTCGACGGGGTCAAGTCCGTCGAAAATAAAATCCGAGTCAAAAGATCGGATAAAGAGCTTCTTGCTTAGCAGCGCTCCACCGCGCCGTCACATTCTTTTTTTCCTACATTTGATACAGGATGTTGATCTGATTGCTCCGGTTATAAAGGAAGCGCTTTCTCACGAGGAATGCGCCGTGTCGGTGTGGGTAACAGACCGGCTTTATCATCAGTTTCCGCGTGCCTCCCGGGTGCTACGCGGTTACGGCCTTAATATCCGCGTTCTTTCTTACGCTGCTTCGTTTTTTGGTTTTTTTCCGGCGTTATCCGGCATTGATGTTCTGATCACGGCCTCGGAGTCTAACGCCAGACCACATCGCGTGGCGCATTTATTGACGAAGATGGCCAATCTCAGGAGGATTCAAACCTATACCTTACAGCAAGGATTTGAAAATTGCGGACTGACTTATTTTGATGCGGAGCATACGCCGGGAGAAGTCGAGTTTGCATCCGGAACCATTTTTCTTTGGGGTGGACTCCAAACGCTGCACACGCAGGCCAGAGTGGGTTCGCGCTGTGTGCCTGCGGGGTACACGAAGCAGGTGACGACCGCGGCGACTGCCGATGCGCTTGCGAAGAAAAATGAATGGGGAAAGCCCGTAGTATCTATTTTTGAAAATCTTCATCGAAAGGCTTACACGCCGTTGGCCGTAAGCGATTTTATGGACTGTTTAACATCCGCAGTGAGACAGTGTCCGGAAATTCATTTTATTTTGAGGCCCCATCCCAACCAGCGCTGGACGGCCATCCATAAAAAAAATGAACTTTCAGCACTGGGCCATCTGGACTTGGCTGATCCTAAGGATACGAAATGGGCGTTTTGGACGACTGCGGATTTAGTGTCTGTTTCAGACGCCGTGATCACCGCGCCTTCCACGGTCGCTCTGGACGCGGCACTGGCTACCTGTCCGGTCGCGGTTGTCGCCATGGGAAATGACGTACAACGTTATTCGCCGCTCACCACTCTAAAAAAAGTCGATGAATGGTGCGATTTTATTCGCCTGTCCGTCGCACCCCCTGGGAGAACGGACGAAAAAATGCGGGCCCAGCAATTCGCCAAAAAATATGTGTTGGCCGGTGATGCCGCTCGGCGTATTATAAATTTTGTCATTCGTGCCCGTAGCTCAATTGGATAGAGCGCTTCCCTCCGAAGGAAGAGGTTGCAGGTTCAAGTCCCGCCGGGCACATTCTGCTACGCCGTGTCTTTGATGGCACGGCTTTGCAGGAATAAATTGATTTGAATGGATAAATTTCATATAATAACGACAGTTCGTAACAGCTAATTTTCTAATCCAAGGAGAAAAAAAAGAATGAAACGTCATTTATTTTTAAGCGTTGCGCTAATTGTGCTGATGGCCGTATGGGCACCGGTCGTGTTCGCAATGTCGTCGGATGCGGAATCGGCTACCTATCAGATGAAGAATTCGATGCAGACAAACGAGACGCTGCCATTTGCGCTGGGTGTTGGAGCTAGCGGTGATTGGGTGCTCGATAGGACCTTGGATAACGGCACTGACCTGGAAGGCGGCTGGTATGGCGCTAATATTTTCATGGATCCCGTGGATCGCGTGCATTTAGACGCTTTCATAGGTGCTGCGAATTTCAACATAGGCAACGTGAACGTGACCGGAGACTCACCAAGCACCAAAACTCAACTGGATACCAATACTTCGATCGCGGTGGGTGGTACTGCCAAGGTAGACGTGGCAGATTTTGCGGTGTTTCCCGATCAGCCCAATTCATGGATTTTTGTTTCCGGCGGTTTTCGCTGGGCTAATCCCGACGTAGACGGAGCGACAAACCTCGGCCGCGCCGCCACACTGGCTATGGATGTGGACGTTACCGAGTGGCAAATAGGCACCGGCTTGTCCCAGCGTTTCAATAACCTGATTTCAGGTATTGGTTTTGTAACTTATTTCGGTGTGCAATATTCCGAAATCAGTGTGGACATCAACGGCACAGGCACCTACCCGGCGATTGGAATCGGTCCCATTCAAACCATTGATACCTCACAGGCCAACAGTGATGATGTTATCGCGGCAGTTTTGGGCTGCCAAATTTGGGGTTCCGAAGATAAGCTTATGATCGGAGTCGAAGGCCGCTTTATAGCGGAAACAGCCGTCTCGGTGAACGGTCACTTCCGCTGGTAATTATTATCAGCTAACCGTGGTTTAAATTTCCCGCCCTTTCATTGGGAAAGGGCGGGTTTTTTTTATCCAGGACTTGCGACGCGAAAATCGCCCAGAAGATCCAGAAAAGATAGGCAAGCTGCAGCGCGTAGAAGTGAGTGTCAAAAAAAGCCTGCATTAAAAAAGCCGCAGTTCCTATAAAGAGCGCATCCTCGCGGGAGAAGTTCTTAGGTTTACTTTCCTTTGCAAATAGATATTTTGAAAATATAAGCACGAACGGTATCAGAAATAAGACCAAGCCAAATACGCCTACCTCACACCACATCTGAAGATAGCAGTTGTGCGCATAACCGCGGTAAGATTCGTCTGAGGCCGCAAATTTTGGAAAATTCTGAAAGTACGTGTTGACGCCGTGCCCAAAAAATGGCTGGGCTTGGATCATGCGCCAACTGGTTTTCCAGAAAGAGAGTCTTTCGCCGATGGTTTCATCATGAACGTCAAGGCTATTTAGAAAATTGTCTCGCACCATCGGTGATGACACTAAAAAAAGCGCTGAGACCGCGATCGAAGCCAATAAAATTCGATAATTTTTTTTGAATAAAAAAAATAAAAGTGCGGCCATTATCAGAGAAAAAACAGCTGCGCGCGACAGGGTGAGCCCCAGACCCACGGTTGATAAAGCGCAGACGATTAAAGAAAAGAAGGCTATTTTGGACCAGTATTTTTCATTCAGCCAAACCCAAAAACTGAGAGGAATTGAAAAAAGATAAAACGCGGCCAGACCGTTGGGGGAACCCAGCGTACTGCGCATGCGAACCAGGCGTCCCGGTATGTCGATGGAGTGGTGTGTAAGGAGGTCCTGCCCCGTTACCATCTGATAAAAACCGTTCAGCGATAAAAGAAAACAGGAAACAAGAAATACATAGATGAGTTTTCTAGAGGCGGTCCCATTTCTAAAAATGTCCGCTGTCATAAAAAATACACTGATATATTTGAGCCATTTTAAAAACCCGCGTAAACTGTCGCGCAACTCTTCCGGCGCGGCTTGTAAAATGGAAAATAGGGTAAGGGCAAGGAACCCGCCGTAGATGGCGTACAGCCAGAAGGGGAGCCATCTTTTTTCTCGGAAAATTATTTTTTGGGCCAACCATAAGAAAAGACTCATGATAAAGCCTATTTCGGCGGCTGATTTTGAAAAGGGGAGAGAGAAAATGGAAACGAGAATCAGTGTTTCAACGATTTTTTCTATCTTTTGTTTTCCGGTATCTGTCATCTGTTTTTAATTATACGCTTGACGTCAGATTTGTCGAGTTTTAAGCTAGAAGTCATCCCGTAATCCTGCTCGTAAAACGAGACGCATTATGGCGAGCCGAGCCGATGCTGGATGAGGAGGCCATATCCACTGCGATATGGACAACGAATACGGCGAAGGGGCAGGCTGCCAGAATGCGTCGCAGTTCGAGGAGGGTTACGGGATGACTTCTAGTATCATGAAAATAAGACGTATCGTCGATGTTGCGCTGGTTGTTTTTTTGATCGTGCATATTGGTTTCGGCCTCATAAAACAAGCAAAAAAAGCGTTTTACGCATTCCCGGATAGTCTGGCCCATAAGACTGAACCGGGCCGAGCGGCACACGATCTAAAAAAACAAATGCCCAAAACTACAGAAGAAGTGGGATATCAAACGAATCGAAGCGAGGTGCCGGGCGAGCGCCCTGCTGTGGAATATTATTATGATGTTCAGTACGGCCTGGCGCCTATCGTTGTGAATAAAGAATCGGTCTTGGCAGATTATGGTGTGCTGGATTATTCTGGCAAGCCCTTAACGCTCAAGAAATCTCAAGTATGAGCGCGCTTTTGCCTGTGGCGGCAGTTTATGGACTTTCCCTTTTTTTGGGAGCGGGGATGGCCTCGATTTTTTTAAAAAACTGCAGAAGCGGATGGCTCATCTTTTTTTTATCACCGGGTGTCGGTTTTGGGGTCACTGTATTTATTCTGTTCGTTTCCTTTTATACGGCAGGCCGCGTTTTGTTTTGGCCGTGCGTCGCGGCGCATTTGATTCTTTTAAGTGTGACTTACCGCTTTTATAATTTCAAAGATAAATCATTTGCTGAGGCACCCATTTTTTTAATAATTCTTATTTTGGTATGGATTTTTTTAATGCTAAAACTTTTTCAATCGCCGTTCGGAGGCGGTCTGGACGCGTGGGCTATCTGGAAGCTCAAAGCCCGTTTTCTTTT
>JAHFFI010000073.1 GCA_023248025.1 Candidatus Omnitrophota bacterium | reverse complement strand
AAGTTAAAGTACTTTCCGGCGGCGAGCGTAATCGTCTGTTGCTGGCACGGCTTTTTACCAAATCTTCCAATTTACTCATCATGGATGAGCCCACCAACGATCTGGATGTAGAAACGCTGGAGCTGCTCGAGGAAATTCTCATTGCTTATTCAGGCACGCTGATCCTGGTCAGTCACGACCGTGCGTTTTTAAATAACGTCGTGACCTCCACGATCATTCTCGATGGAGACGGCGTGATCACCGAGCACCCCGGCGGCTATGATGACTGGTTAAACCGCCGCAGGGATAAAATTGAAGAAAGTATATCGCCGGAAAAAGAAAAAAAAGTAAAACAGGAGATCCTGCCGGCCGAAAAGGCCGCAAAACCAAAAAAGCTTGGCATGAAAGAACTTAGAGAGCTTGAGGGTCTCCCCGCGATCATCGAAAAACTGGAAGCCGAACAAGCGCAGATCGTTGAAAAAATATCCGGTCCCCACTTTTATCAGAAAGATGTGGGAAAGATCGCTGAGATTAAATCCCGCCTGGCGGCCATTACCGCAGAGTTGGCAGGTGTTTATGACCGGTGGGAGCATCTGGAAAAAAGAAGAGTGGGGTCACCCAAATGCCAATAATATGGTATACTTAACCCATGATTATCAATAAAGCGCTTGTGATAGCTTTGGCTCTGTGGGTGGGCACCGCAAACTTTGCTTATGCGTCTGCGAAGGTTGAGTGTGCCGGCATGATGATGTCCTCTCATTCCAATTGTACGGAAAAGTCGCCATGCCAGTGTTCTATTCAGACGCCTTCCAATGAGCAGGCATTGCCCGTAAATACAGAGATCCGGATCCAACTCTTACAAGCGGGTTTGCCGATAGTGAACTCCGAAGCTTTGGCGTTTATAAATTTTCATTCGATCAACAATCCGTTCGAATCTCCTCCCAAACAACCACCCCTCTATCAGCTTTTTTCGGTCTACCGCCTCTAATCTCTTTTTCTATTGAATGCGTGTTATTGGTTCACGCGTGTTTTTTATTAGAATAGAAAAGGAGGAAATATGAATTCCCGCATAAAAAAATACTTATGGTTCATCGGTGCCGTGGTCTGCTTTATTGTCGTAGATCCGCACTTCCTGCTCGCAGCAGAGAACGAACATGTTCACGAAGCCTGGCATGATGCTAAATATTATTGCCCCATGCATCCTCAGGTCACATCCGATAAACCGGGCAATTGTCCTATCTGCGGCATGCGTCTCGTATTAAACGCGGCCTTTGGTACGGGCAAAATGCCTGCCGTCGAAGGCCGGGTTCCGGTAACCATACCGGCCGTCGCACAAAACCAGCTGAATATTCAAACGCATCTCGTTGAAAAAAAAGCACTTCATAAGACTATCGAAACATGGGGACGGGTCGCGCATGATCCGGAGCTTTACGAGCTACAGGTCGATTTTTTTCGTGAAGAAGCGTTGAATTATCAGCGTGTGCGGACGAGAGAACTTTTTTCGACGCGCGGATTGACAGGCCGGGAAAAAATAGCGATCCAATTTCTGGACAGGGGACTCAGCGAAGAGTGGGTGCAGGCTTTAATAGAGGCGGGGGTGCCGGATAGACGGCTTATTTATCATCACAAAGAGGGCGGAATCTGGATCTATCTTGAGGTCCGGGAAAGTGAAGCGCCGCTTGTTAAAAATGGTGATCCGGTGACGATACGTGTGACCAGTCTTCCCGGGATGGAGTTTCAGGGCATGATCGGATTCGTTGACGGTAAAGTGAATGACGAAACGGGTACGGTTCGCGCGAGGATTTTGATCACAGATCCTCCGCTGAGCTTATTGCCCCACATGGCGGTGAGCGGTTCGATCCTGACGGATCTGGGAGAGGGTGTCATTATTCCGGAAGATTCTCCGCTATTTACCGGGAATCGTGCGATCGTATTTGTCCAAGAAGCGGATACTTTTAAACCGCGCGAAGTCACTTTAGGAGCAAAAGTGGACGGTTACTACGAGGTAAAAGAAGGTTTAATGCCCGGCGAAAAAGTGGCCTCCGGCGGTAATTTCTTTATCGATTCTGAGAGCCGATTAAGAGCTTCTGTAGAGAACGCGGGGCATGGGAGCCACGCATCATGATTAAACGCATCATTGAGTTCTCAGCCCATAATAAAGTGTTTGTGCTTGCGGCGGTCGCGATAGCACTCGCATGCTCATTTCAGGCGATGAAACGTGTGCCGCTCGATGCCATCCCGGATCTTTCGGATACGCAGGTGATTATTTATTCCAAATGGGACAGGAGCCCCGACGTCATAGAAGATCAAGTGACTTATCCCATAGTCAGCGCGCTTCTCGGTGCGCCCAAAGTCAAAGATATCCGCGCTTATTCAGATTTTGGTTTCTCCTATGTGTATGTCATTTTTGAAGACGGAACGGATATTTACTGGGCACGTTCCCGGGCGATGGAATATTTAAATAAAATACTCCCCAATTTACCTCAGGGCGTAAAAACAGAGCTTGGTCCTGACGCGACAGGCGTAGGGTGGGTGTATCAATATGCATTGGTCGATAAAACCGGAAAATTAAGCCTGGCTGACCTCAGAAGCTATCAGGACTGGACACTGCGGTATCAATTGCAGTCCGTTCCGGGCGTCGCAGAGATCGCATCCATAGGCGGATTTCAAAAAGAATATCAGGTTATTGTCGATCCCAAGAAACTTGCTTTGTATGACATGACCATCCTGGATGTGAGTGACGCCGTGAAAAACGCCAATTCCGAAATGGGCGGACGATTGGTAGAGGTTTCAGGAATTGAGCACATGGTCCGTTTTCATGGCTACACGAGATCAAAAGAAGATATTGAGAATGCGGTCTTAGCAACCGGGAACAAAATGGCGCTTCGCGTTAAAGATGTCGCTGCGGTCGCTATGGGCCCGCAGATGCGTCGAGGACTTTCCGATCTCGACGGCGAGGGCAATGCTGTCGGGGGCATTGTCATCATGCGTTCAGGAGAGAATGCGCTCAATGTGATCGATCGGGTGAAGGAACGGATAAACGACCTCAAACCTTATCTTCCCAAGGGCGTAGAAATAATTGAAACTTACGACCGGTCGGAAGTCATTCATCGGTCCATCGCGACGCTAAAACGCCAGCTCATCGAAGAACTTATTATTGTAAGCATTATTATCTTAATTTTTTTATGGCACATCCCCTCGGCGATAGTGCCGATCGTCACCATTCCTGTTTCCGTCACCCTGGCTTTTATTCCGATGTCATTAATGGGGGTCACGTCCAACATCATGTCCTTGGCCGGCATCGCAATTTCCATAGGCGTCTTGGTTGACGGCGCGATCGTGGAAGTGGAGAACGCGTATAAAAAACTGGAAGAATGGCAGGCGGGTGGCCGAAAAGGTGACTATCACGCGGTCCGTCTGGAAGCGCTTAAAGAGGTGGGGCCTTCAGTATTTTTTTCGCTCTTAGTCATTGCGGTGGCTTTTTTACCTATTTTTGCGCTCGTCAGCCAAGAAGGTCGTCTTTTTAGGCCTCTGGCGATCAGTAAGAATTTGGCCATGCTGATAGCGGCGATTCTGGCAATAACCCTAGACCCCGCACTGAGAATGCTTTTTACACGGATGGACCCTTTTCATTTTCGTCCAAGATGGCTCGCGCGCATAGCGGATACAGTGCTTGTGGGCAAATATTATTCTGAAGAGCGTCACCCGGTGAGTCGCACGCTGCATCGCTGGTACGAGCCACCGGCCCGATTTGCTTTGAAGCATCCCAAAGCGATAATCATCGGAGCACTTGTCCTATTTTTAAGCTGTATCCCGATTTATTTCAAATTGGGTTCGGAATTTATGCCTCCTTTGAATGAGGGATCCATTCTTTATATGCCGACAACGCTTCCCGGTATTTCAGTGACGGAAGCGGAAAAATTATTGCAGGCGCAGGATAGTATTTTAAAAAGTTTCCCTGAAGTGGAAAGGGTGCACGGCAAAGCCGGGCGTGCTGAGACTTCGACCGATCCTGCGCCGCTTTCTATGATGGAGACCGTTGTTGTATTGAAGCCCGAAAAAGAGTGGCGTGTTGTCAAGCGCTGGTATTCGCGATTTCCAAAGATCTTTCACGAGCCCTTGAGCCACATTTGGCGCGACCGTATCAGTTATGATGATCTCATCAATGAAATGGATGCGGCGCTGCATTTACCGGGATCCACGAACTCGTGGACCATGCCCATAAAAAACCGCATCGATATGCTGAGCACGGGGATCAAAACGCCTGTAGGCATCAAGATTTACGGCGCCGATCTTAAAGAAATAGAACGCATTGGTCTTGAGATCGAAAATGCGCTTAGGTCCGTAAAAGGAGCGAGAAGTGTTTTTGCCGAACGAGTGTCGGGAGGATATTTTCTAGATTTCGATCTGAAAAGAGAACGCCTGGCGCAGTTTGGTTTGAGCGTTCAAAGTGCCGAAGAAATATTATCCGCAGCCATCGGCGGCGAAGAAGTTTCGAGGACCGTTGAGGGGAGAGAACGCTACCCGATACAGGTGCGTTATGGCCGTGACTATCGGGATAATGTGGACGCTCTCAAAGAAATGTTGATACGCACCCCGTCGGGCGTCCAAATACCGGCATCCGCCATCGCGGATATTAAATTTGTCCAGGGCCCGTCCATGATACGCGATGAGAACGGCCGTCTATCAGGATATGTGTATGTGGACGTCGCGGGACGTGATATTGGCGGCTTTGTGAAGGAAGCCAGGAAAACGGTTGCTCAAAAAGTAAAAGTCACCGAGGGTTATTCCATTCTTTGGAGCGGACAATACGAAAATATGGTTCGCGTAAAAAAGAGGCTGGCCGTCGTCATTCCCATAGCGGCCCTTCTTATAACGCTTTTACTTTACGTGAATACCAGGTCTTGGATCAAAACGGGAATTATTTTATTGGCCGTTCCATTTTCTCTCGTGGGAGCGGTGTGGTTTCTTTATATTCTGGGATATAATGTTTCGATAGCGACCTGGGTCGGTATGATCGCGCTGATGGGCCTGGATGCGGAGACGGGTGTCTTCATGCTTCTTTACCTGGACATATCGTATAAAGACGCCGTAAAATCAGGAAAAATGCGGACGCGACAGGACCTCGAAGAGGCGGTGATTCATGGCGCCGTAAAACGTATTCGCCCGAAAATGATGACGGTGCTATCCGCGATGATAGGACTTTTACCCATCATGTGGTCCATGGGGACGGGCGCCGATGTTATGAAGCGTATCGCAGCACCCATGATAGGCGGACTTCTCACGAGTTTTATCATGGAGCTTTTAATCTACCCACCGGTGTATGAACTGTGGAAATGGCACACGGAAGTAAAACCAAAGGACCTGTCATGATATTCGCCGCAAAAGTTCTGGCATCATCCGTTTTGATCTCTTTATCCTCATGGTTAGCCGGCAAAAAACCGATACTGGCGGGATTTATCATTGCTCTGCCGGTATCTTCGTTGATCAGCCTGACGCTATCCTATTTTGAATTCCGCAGCATGGACAAATTGAATGAATACGCGTTATCTATTCTCGTGGCGGTGCCGCTGTCGCTTCTTTTTTTCGTGCCGTTTGTTTTGAATAGATGGCTAAAAATGAATTTCACTTTAACGATGATCTCCGCGGTTAGTCTCTTGGCGGGGGCCTACTGTATTCACAAAGCGATTTTTAAGATATTATAAATAACCGCACTCTCAACCGACGGGGCCTGTCAAAGGACAAATAGGCCTTCTCCTTCGACAGGCCCTGCCGGTTAGGTTTGTTTAGTGGAGAGTTTTGAAATTAATTATTAACAGTGGAGGAAATTACAATGAAGAAAAATGCGATCTTGATCTTGGCCGCAGCGTTTTTATTCGCGGGATCCGTTGCCTGGGCCGGTGATCCGGACCTCGAGGGGCGCGTCACGCGTATCGATTATACAAAAAACAGGCTAGTGGTTCAGAACGAACTGGAAAATAAAATCGGTAAGCGCGAATACAAAGTCATGATTAAACAGGGCATGATCAACGATTACAAAAAGAACGACAAGTTGAAAGTGTGGCTGATGGCCGATCGCAAAGAAGCGTCTCAGATCGAGCGCGTCAGTCGGTAAGGCGCCTGAAATTATAAGGCGCCTCTGACCGGAAGGTTTTTATTTCGCCGGTCGAGGGGTGCGGCACCGAAAGAAAATAGGCATGCAGTGCCAGGCGCTGCAAAGGATCCGTGACGGCGCCGTATTTGGCGTCTCCCGCAACGGGGCAGCCGATGTCGGAAAGATGCACCCGGATCTGGTTTTTACGGCCCGTTTCAAGCGCGATATCCAAGAGCGCATACCGGCCGTTTTCTTTCAGCAGTGAATAATGCGTGACGGCGTGTTTGGCGTCGAACGAGCGTTTTTGCACGCTGTAAACCTGCCGGAATTCATTTTCGACGAGAAAGCTTTCTATTTTGCCTCTTTTTTTAGCCGGCACCCTTTCGGTTACGGCGTAGTATTTTTTCACCGCACGATCCCAGTTCTCCTGAAGCGAGTATTTTGCTTCTGCGTTCTTTGCGAATATGACAAGACCGGATGTGTCGCGATCGAGGCGATGCACGATGAATATTCTTGCGCGTTCTTTTCCGCTTTTAACGCGCAGGTATTCCGTGAGCTTGAAATAAGCAGTTTCTTCTTTTTCTTTGTCCGTGCCCATCGTGAGAAGGCCCGCGGGCTTATCGATGACGATCACGTCTTCGTCCTCATACACCAATGTGAAATCCAAGCGTGCTTTTAGCTTTTCGGCCGCAGCGGTCTGTACGCTTAAGATCTCGATTTTATCGCCGGGCTTCAACGCTTCACGGTGGGAGGTGACCGTGCGGCCGTTGACGCGAACAGAGCCGTGTTTGAGCGTTTGTTTTACTTTGGTGGGTTTCCAGTCTTTAAGATTTTTTAATAGAAAATCCAGCAAAAGTGAAGATTGGGTAACTCGAAGCGGGTGCATGACGTTAATTATACCAAAAAGTTCGCTTTTTGAAGGGAAAAAGTGTTATAATTAGCTCACATT
>JAHFFI010000072.1 GCA_023248025.1 Candidatus Omnitrophota bacterium | reverse complement strand
TCAGAGCAGAGCCGCAAACAAAGCACTGGACCTTCTCCGACTTGAACTCCTCTAAATAAAGCTCATAATACTTATCTTCCTGTTAACTAATAAAAATCCAGATATTTTTTGAACGAAAATAGGGCCTTGCGTCGTCTTATTAAATGAGAAGATATTTTATGGCTAAAAAAGCTCATTTATCACAAATCGTTGATTCCAAAATACTCAACATTAGAAATAAGAAAGTTATTCTAGATAGGGATCTAGCAGAACTCTATGGAGTGGAAACAAAATATCTAAACCGTCAAGTCAGAAGGAATATAAAACGGTTCCCTGAAACATTTATGTTTAGGCTAAGCCGAGCGGAGAAGGCCGAACTGGTGACAAATTGGCACCGGTTCGAAACGATCAAACATTCTTCTTCCCTGCCGTATGCGTTCACAGAACACGGGGTCGCCATGCTGGCAAGTATCTTAAATAGCGAAACGGCCATTCAGATCAGCATTTATATCATCAATGCTTTCGTTAGATTGAGAGAACTTGCATCAAATTATACCGAGCTTTCACAAAAATTGGCTCAGTTAGAAGGAAAAATAGGCAAACACGATGAGGAGATCTCGGGGTTGATCGAAGCCATGCATGAACTCATGAGCGTGCCCGAAAAACCAAAACGCCGGATCGGATTTCACGCGACTTGAGGCTGTGCCCGGAGCGTTATTTTCCTAACCTGTCCCCTTGGTAAACGGTACCGTTCTACAACTTTGAAGTAATGCTCCAAGTTTTGAATATTAATCATCGATACACCAGGCCTTATCGACCACAGACTAATGGCAAGATCGAAAGGTTCTGGAGGGTTCTTAACGAAGAATGTCTTAGGCTACAGGATAGGGCTTTGAATCCAATAGAATTACACGCAGAGATCGAAGGATATCTTTACAGGTACAATTATCGTCGAAGGCATTCGGCGTTGAAACATCAAACGCCGCTTGATAAACTAAAACAAGTTACCGAAATTCTGAAGTGATACACGGCGTCCGGTATATCGGCGAACGCAATCTGCTCGGGTCGGCCGTAGCGTTTGAAGACAAGTGCTTTCATATTTTTAAGTATCCAGTTTTTGTTTTAATAAAATAAGTCCAAGTGCAATTCATGATGGAAAACAGCGTTTGAACGCCAGCAACCACTTCGGGTTTCCTTGCAACCGGACGCGGCGCGTGAGCAACGCCCAGAAGAGATTCCGCTCGCCCGCAAGAAATCCCAGCCATGTTTCCGAATCGGCGATGACCTTGAGGTTCGGCTTGCCGAGCAGGCCGTTCTCGACCGTCACTTTTCCTGCCCGAATCGTCACCGTTGCCTCGGTCTGCTCGCTGCCGGTGAAAACGAAATGGTAAGTGGCGTCCAGTTTCCCTGCGGCGTGGCGCTGAAATGAATGCGGCATTCCTTGCAGCAAAGCCGCGATGCTTCGCGGGCGTAACGAACTGCGCACCTGGCGCACAGTCTTGTGCGGATAGCGCTTCGTGACGTGCGTCTCCGCATCCGAGCCGGGGATGACATACACCGGCTCGCGTTTCGCTTGCAACGGGCGCATCACGTCGTTGGCAAAATTTTTCTTCGACGCGAGGTAAGGCCCGATCACGTCTTCTCCTGCCGGACATACCGCCATGCAATACGCGGCCTTGTAATTTGGCCCGAAGCCGAGGCTTTGCCACATCGAAACACTTTCCGAATCCTTCACGCGCCGCCGGTAATCTTTTCCATCGCGGCTGTCAGCGATGTTCTCAACCCAGTCGGCAAACCCGCCCATGAACTCGCGGTAATTGTGCGTGTAGCACGAGGAAAAATTGAACGCGCCGTCCGCGCCAATCGCGCCGACCGGACACGCGGCCACGCACAGCTTGCATTCCAGACACGGGTTGTAATCCAGTTCTTGCGAATACGCGCTGATCTCCGCGCCAACGAGAATTGTGCCGAGCAAAATAAAATTTCCGAAACGCGGATGAATCACGTTGCGATGAATGCCCATGTGCCCCAGCCCTGCCGCGACCGCGACAGGCTTGTGCGACACGACCCACATCCGTTCGGTCATCCAGCGGTCGGCCTCCATTGGAAATCCCATCGGCGGATTCAGCGCGCGAATCCCCGCGCCCTCCAGTGCCGCCGTGATGCGGCGGGCCACATCGTTGACCTCGTCGCCCGTGTGATGAAATTCTGAGTTGGCCACCGAACGCGCCGGGCTGCGCACATTGTCGCGATTCATCCGCAGCACAAAACTGATGAGACTGCGGGCGTGCGGAAACGCGCGCTCAATGTGCGGTCGCTCCCCAGCCAATGCCGGATGATCAACTCCCACAAAACCGACGTCATCCGCGCCTGCGTCGAGACACAACTGCCGCAGCCAAACAGCATCCAGAGGCTCGGATATTTTTTCCGGCGCAAGTTTTCGCCGATGCGCTGCAACCGTGGGATGCTCTTTGATTGGTGTGTTCACAAATCAGGCCAGTTGAGATTCTTTGCGGATGCCACGATCAAACAAGCTGGCGGGAGCAAAACGGCGCAGTCGGCTCAAAAAGACGCCTTTGCCGACCGGGGTGCGCAGTCGGAGCGACTTCGCAGTCAAGGCGCGGCACACCGCTTCCGCCACCATCTGCGGCGCATCTCCATGCTCGATGTCTTTTTGAACGGCCTCTTTGATCCGCTCTCGTTGCACGTCATATTCTTTGAGAGTCGTCTGGGCGGTCTTCCCGTTCTCGTTGATTTTGCTTTTGGTGTAATGGGGTTCGATCAGCATGGCGCGCACGCCAAATTCCCTCACCTCGTGGTCCAGCGTTTCGGTGTAGCCCTCCAAGGCGTGTTTGCTCGCGCAATAGATGCCCATATACGGCGCCGGGAGAAAACCCACCACCGAACTGATGTTGACGATGCGCCCATTGCCAGTTTGCCGCATCCCTGGCAAAACGGCGTTCGTCACGCGCAGCACTCCAAAGAAATTGGTTTCAAACAACTGCCTGGCTTCCCCGACACTTGTTTCCTCCAGTGCGCCCGTGGCGGTGTAACCGGCGTTGTTGACGAGGTATTGAATCGGCCCGGCCTTCTGCACAATGCTTCGAACCGCCTCGTTCACGCTCGAATCGTCCGTCACTTCCATACGGACGATCTCGACGCCGGGAATGGGTTTGGCGGATTTCGGATCGCGCACCGTGCCGAAGACTCGTGCGCCTCGTTCGGCAAGTAACGTTGCGATTTCGCGACCAATGCCAGACGAGACGCCGGTGATTAAGGTGGTTTTGTTTTTTATTGATATGTGCATATACACTCCTTAGTTTTAGTTTATCGCCTTTAACGTATTCAGGGTGTTATTTGTTCAGGGCCAACGCCGCAGTTTCGAGATCGGACAAAATGGCCGACCAACGCTTTTCACCGAGAGTTTTGACCACGGCCCTCTGGGCGGATTTCCAAGCTGGCGCGAGTTTCTCAATCTGTTTTCGGCCTTTGGCAGTAATTGCCAATTCCACAAGGCGGCCCCGCCCGCCGCCGCTGATCTGCACCAAACCATCCCGCTGCAATGGCCGGAGATTCCGCACAAGCGTCGTGCGCTCCATCCCCAACCAATCACTCAACTCCGCCATGTTCCAACTGTCCTTGGTCATCAATGACGCCAGGATTGTTCCCTGCGTGGGGCGGATAGCGTACCGCCGCATTTCAGCGTCATAAAACTGCGTCACCGCCCGAGTCACCCAACGCAAGTTGAAGCACACGCAGTTTTCCGGCGCCGCCATATCCAGTTTTTTTGACTTCATAGTATGTATATACACTACTAAATCGGAACAGTCAAAGACATTTTTTCTTTTTTAATTCTGTGGGGAATTGAGAGCGCGAAATCCTTACTGCGCGGGACGCGGAACCATGGTTATTATACCGTACCACGGGAACACCTTACCAAAACATACAAATTGAGTTTATTGCTCACCGATTTTTTGTCAACGGTTAAACCGTCTTCTCAACCGCAGGCGTTAGGCGGCCCGATAACGGGAGACATACTGATCCAAAAGTTCACGGATCATCTTCTGATACTTCGTATGATTTTTTTCGGCGGCTCGCTTAAAAAATTCAACGCTTTTTCGATTGAGCGCGATGGTGACCTTGACCGTATCATCCGGCATAACGAGCTCGTGCGGTGGAGGCAGATCGTCCTTGATGCGGATCAATTTGCCCCTGGGCATATCAAAATCATTGTCATAGATCTTTTTCATAATATTCCTTTCCCTTTCTCCAATTGCCAGCGCCGAATATCCGAATCTGCCGCTCTCGGCAAACGAGGCGAACCGTCAATATTTCGTCACCAACTTTACCCACGCAGATGAATCGATCTTCACGAAGAGAATGGAGGGCATCCAAATAAACCTTTCTTTTTGGATCTTTAAAAACCTGCGATGCATACGTAAAATCAATGCCGTGTTTTTGGATGTTGACCAATTCCTTACCAACATCCCAAACAAAATCACCCACAATTTTGTCCATCAAAGTATCCTATAAATAAGGGTATTTGTCAATATTATTATACATATTTTTATATGTATAATATTTCCTTGCTAGAGCCGCGCAAGCGCCTAGCGCTGCCCTCTACTTAATAAGACGACGGAGGGTACGATTTTCGTTCAGATTATTTTGAGATTTTGTTTCGGCTAACGAGAGGATTCTAAGCGATTTTTGTGGTGAGATCCCTGCCTGTCCGGCAGGCAGGCTTCGCTACGCTCAGGATGACGGTCCAGCTAAAGCAAAAAATTTTTGATAAATACTTTCCGTGATACCGGCAAGTTTCGTTTTGTATTCGTCGTATTCCCGGAGCACCGGCGTCTGGACCTTGGGGTCCTTGAACCACTCCACGAGCATCGGGCGGTCCACCTCGACATGGAATTGAAAGCCATAAAAACGGTCTTTGTAGCGGAACGCCTGATTCGGCACGGCTGTGCTTGAGGCCAGATGCACCGCACCTTTGGGCAGTTCAAAAGTGTCCTCATGCCACTGTAGCACGCGAAGATCACTTGAGCCTATCTTTGAAAATAGAGGATCTTTGGAACCATCCGGAGAGAACTTCACATTACCCCACCCTATTTCCGGCGCTTTGGCCTTCATCACCTTCGCACCGAGCGCTTTGGCCAAAAGCTGGGACCCCAGACACACGCCAAGCATCGGGATATTTTCTTGAATAAGTTTTTGGATAAAAGTGTTTTCTTCTTTCAGGAACGGAAATTTGTCTTCCTCATACACATTCATCGGCCCGCCCATCACGAACACCGAGCGGATATTTTTTAGGGCTTGAGGCAGTTTTTCATTCTCATACAGGCGCACAAAACGGAACGGGATGCCGTTCGCTGTCATGTAGTCGCGTATCGTCCCCGCCCCTTCGCTCGCGACATGCTGAAGCACGAGCACTTCTTTTTTATCTTTTCCCATTGATTTCCCGCTTTAGGCGCTCAATACCGGAAACAAACGCACCGACGCCTGCAATAAAATGTTCGCGAATAATCCCGCTAAAATATCGTCCCACATGATACTCATCGGATTTTTACTCGCCTGAATTCTCCCGATCGGGCCGGGCTTCCAGATATCAAATAATCTGAATAAGATAAATGCGGCCGAAAAAATATAGCCATTTTTAGGGAGCGCTAAGAGACTCAGCTGCATTCCGGCCACTTCGTCCAGCACAAAAGCGCCGGGATCTTTTTTTTGAAAAGCCTCTTCCGCCGGTTTACAGATCGCGAGGCCTATGAGAGAAAATACCAGGACCTGCCACAGAAGCGTTTCATGAAAAAACCAGGCCAGCGGCAATGCCGCGAGACTTGCCCAAGTTCCGGCCATGAGCGGTAAATAACCAATACCAAAAAATGTGGCTAGAGATTTAACGAGGCCTTTTTTCATTTAAAAATTTCTTTATTGGCCATGATGTAACGCGCCCCGCTCCAAAGTGTGACCGCCACCACAAAAAGCATGCTGTAATGAATGAACCGGAGCGCCGACGATGTCCATTCGGGATGCCAGTAAGAAGTCTCTCTAACGACTAAAAAGATCAAAATACCCACGATCACGCAGAACTGAAGCACAGTTTTATATTTACCGCTGGTCCGCGCGGACTGAGCCTGGCTATGCTCAGGCATCAAAAAACGCAAGGTTGTGATAAAAAAATCTCTCGCGACGATCACCATCGCCATCCACGCCGGCAAAAGGCCCATCTGCACAAAAGCCAAGAACGCGGAAAGTGTCAGCACCTTATCCGCGATAGGATCCATCAATTTCCCAAAATCCGTTGTGATATTGTTTTTACGCGCCAGAAACCCGTCCCAATAATCGGTGAGCGACGCCAATAAAAACACCAAAAGCGCCAATCCTTTCGAAGTGGCGCCCGGAGCAAATAATAGGAACATAAAAACCGCGGTCAGACCGATACGCGAACAGGTCAGGATGTTAGGTAGGTTCATGCTCTCCCACGAGGTCGTATTCTAAAGCATCGGTCACGTGTACCGGGACAAAGTCGCCGGGCTTAAGCCTCGATTTCGAGCGGACGATCACTTGCCCGTCGACTTCGGGCGCGTCCGCTTCACTGCGGCCATAGTAAACTCCGGCCTCTTTCTTATTCTCTTCGTCTATCAAAACGCGGATGGTTTTTCCCATAAATCCGGCGTTGAGCTCCTGCGATATCTCCTGCTGCTGGACCATCACGGCGTTAAAACGCTCAAGCTTCACTGCCTGAGGGATCTGGTCGGGAAGCCCGTAAGCTTTCGCGCCCTCTTCTTCGGAAAACCGGAAAGCACCGAGGCGCTCAAAACGGACTTCTTTCAAGAAATCCATGAGATCTTGGAATTCTTCTTCCGTTTCACCCGGAAAACCGACGATCACGGTGGTGCGAATGCTGACATTAGGGATTCTTTTACGGAAAGTCTCGATGCCCCAGAGCATCTTGGCACGGTCGACACCGCGATTCATACGCTTTAACATATTGTCATGGCTGTGTTCGATGGGAAAATCGAGGTACTTACAAATATTGGGGTATTCGGCCATCACTTCGATCAGTTCTTCGGTGACATGGCCCGGATGCGCGTATAAAAGCCGTA
>JAHFFI010000071.1 GCA_023248025.1 Candidatus Omnitrophota bacterium | reverse complement strand
GGATATCAGTGCGGACTTCTTCATGAGATGACCTCCCTTGAGTATCGGACTATCTTACATCCAGACGGAACAATTGTGAATAAAAGCTTAGGTCTCTTTGCGGGACTGCATCAGGAACCGGGCCAGCTCTTGCCGGGTCGTCTCGTCCATGTCCAGGAATTCCACGCCGCCTTCGTAGCCGATCTCTTCTTTGCCGCCTGTGATCTTGAATTTTTCAATCCATCTCACTTGGCCTCGGCCCTGAAAAATCTTGCCGCCGCCCATGTCAATGGAGAGCTCCAGGATGTCCCCGACCTTGATGCCCTCTCTCAGAATAAGGCGTACCCCGCCCATAGAGGCGTCCCTGGCTGGGCCAGCGTACAGAGCCGCACCCCCCGGAACGTCGAAACATTTTTTCCAAAGGACGATGACGCTCCAATTGAAACGCGGATATTTTCTTTTGTCGTCCAAAAAAACCTCCTATTTACTCCCCTGTTTCGGTGACGCGGGCCTTGAGCACGATCCCGGCGCGGCTGGCGGGGTTGGCCGTGTCGGTGATCTCGACGACATCCCAAAACGTCCCGAGTTCTTCCGGCTTGAATGTCACCTGGATCCTGCGCGTGCCCAGCGTCGTCGGGCTGGTGGGGCCGATATTCATGCCGGTAAAGGCCGCGGGGAATGTGATGCTGAAGTGCTGGTTCCCACGAAGAAGGCTTGCGTTTGCCGTGCCATTCACGTCCGTCGCCGCCTGGTTCCTGACCAAGAAATCCGACGTCACCTCGGGGCCGCCTAATCGGCGCGTACCCCAATCGATCGGCTGACCAGGTTGGATCGGATAAGCGCTAAGATCAAGACTTCCTATGATGCTTGGCGGTAGATTCTCTAATAGAAAATTACCTTCGTTGATGGCCCAAACGCCTTCGCCGTTGAGCTGCAAAAGGATCGCGGCGACGCCGGTAGCGGCCGGGCGCACTTCCTCGGAGAACGAACCAGGCGCCGTCGGCGCGAAGGTGACATCGATGGGGCCCGTCGATTGGCCGGGCGCGAGGGTGCCGGCGAACGTGCCTGAAGCCGAATACGGCACTTTCGTCGTGATGCCGAGGAGCACGGCGTCTTTTTTCTGGTCGCGGTTCACCCAACGAGCAGAAAGCATCTTCGTCATTCCGACGTACACTTTCCCGAAATTCAAATTCGCGGGATCCGGACTGACCGTGCAGCCCACCAGCAAGATCGAAACAACGATGACACTCAGCCAAGCAAGACTCTTTTTTTTCTTCATGGCTCCTCCTTTCAATCGTGTGAATGGGTCCAATGCCCGTCGAGCTTGCTGGGCATCAGATAGATGATCGGAAACAGGATGTAGACCGCGAGGCTTAAAACAGGATTCACCAAGGCTAGCAGCATCGCGCAACCGTTGACAATGAACCCCAGCCGAATGCGCGTCTTTCCATTGCGTATGAGCTCCTGCTCAAGATTGGCTCCCACCAAGCGGTGTCGGCTTGTCGCATACCACCACTGCCAGTAAAGCGTGATGCCCAGGAACATGATATTGCATCCGTACACCATCGCCGCAATGCGGTGATCTGGATAGTGTCCCAAAAGGTCCGCCGAAAACGGCACGCAGACCACCACCAGGAGGAACAGCAGATTGAGCCAGAGGAAGTAGCGGTCCGAGCGTTTAATGAAATGCGAATAGCCGTGATGCGCTATCCAAAAAAGCCCGAGAATGAGGAAGCTCATCACGAAGCACAGGAACTTCGGCCATAAACCCAGCAGCATGCGCCCCAAAAATCCCGGCGCAGCTAGATCCTCGGGGATATCTGCGACCTTTACGTCCAGAACAAGCAATGTCATCGCGATAGCGAATATGCCGTCGCTGAGCGCCTCAATACGGTGCTTGCCAAGACCTTCGTTACTCTCCAAGGATCTGCTCATAGATAAAATTGGGTGACGGTGATTTCTTTGCGGAGCGAAGGCATGCGCCGCTCGATGTCTGCAATAACGATTTTTAAACGAAACACCATGTCATCAAAAGCAATGTCGTTAGCGGCGCGGTCCGGAGCGGAGCAAAGAAAACGCCGTTATCCTCATGGACCGTCCGGGATTTCCGGCTCAACGACGCGGGCCAGATTTTCCAGCGATTCCTGCCAACCGAGATAACACATGTCGGCCGGGATCGCAGCAGGAATACCCTCCTGCACGATGTTAAGCTCGGTCCCGCCCATGACTTTGCGCAGAGAAACTGTGGTGGTCATCTCACCCGCCAAGTTCGGGTCGTCGAAGGTATCGATATAGCGCAGCTTCTCGCCAGGGATAAGCTCGAGATATTTGCACTTGAACGAATGAGCCTTGCCTGTCCCAAAGTTAGTGAAGGACATATGACAGCCACCGCCGACCTTGGCGTCCATCTTGTGGACCTTGCCGGTAAACCCATGCGGAGGAAGCCACTTGACCATGGCCTCCGGATCAAGGAAGGCCTTGTACAATTTCTCAGGAGTTGTCTTTAAAACTCGATGAAGACGGACGGTGCCTGTGGTTACGACGGTGCTTGTGTTTGCCATATAACACCTCCGATTGAGGTTTTATTTTACCACATGAACGCGTTACCCCTCACCCTCCCGTTTAGCGATCAAACTAACATACCCGTCACTCTCCGTGACGGCCTCCACTTCAATGGGACGGCAGCAGTTTTCACAGTCAATAACGAATGATTGATGAGAGCCCGCGGTGTTGTCGACGCGGACAGAAAATGCCGTGCCGCAATACGGGCAACCGATCTCATGGTCATCTTCGAGATTTGGCATGAAGCCGTGCTAGCGCGGAGCGCTCGAACAGCCGCAGGAGGCGCAGCTCTTCTTGCAGAAAATAAAAGACAACACTCCGGCGACGACCACGATACCGACGCTCACATTCATCGGCACAATGTTTCCGTTGAACGCCACTTCAAAACGAAAGATCAGACGAACGAGATGCGCGATAGCCGCCAGCGCGAAAAACCCGGATAACCAGCTAAAATTACAGCATTTGCACTTGTGGCAGAACATAGGGACCTCCTGTGGTTGGCTCCGTTTATTCTACTCCTTCGGGATAGCGGCAATCCCTTTATTTTGCTCCGAGCGTCCGCGCCGCTAACAACATTGCTTTTGATGACAGGGTGTTTGGTTCATGATCCAAATTGCAGACATCGAGCGGCGCATGCCGCCCTCCGCAAAACAAAGGGATCGCCGGCTTTCATAGATCACCTAAATAAGAGACATGGCTAGCTAAGGAGGACCCTGACAGTTTTTTGACTAACGCCGAGTCGGCTGTGATCAAGGTCGCCTTGAATCGTAGGGCACTGGCTAGATACATACCGTCATAAACCGAAAGCCTGTGTTTGATCGAAATATCCAGAGCGCGGAGCAGAACCTCTTCATCATCCAGAATATTGAACGGGAGGTCTAAAATACGAGAATAGATCCCCTTGGCATCAGACGGAGTTACTTCTTTGCGAAGTACGGACTTTTTCCACAAAATATTCGCGGTCTCCACGAAGAAAAAGCGCGGCACCGCAACGCTCTCGGACAAGCGCTCGACCCGCTCTTTAAGCCGGACAGCGTTATTTTCAAGAGTTTCCTGGATATACCATTTGATGACAACGGAAGAATCAAGAACCAAGCTCATTAAAGGATGTTACCGGTCTCTGTCTTCCCGCTGTAATTCGGCCGAATCAGACTGCAGCTTGCCCTTCCGGCTCAACCGCCTGCGGATCGTGTCTGCTTCCCGTGCCCAACCGCCAGCGCGAAAACGAATCGTAACCGCCAGAACCTCCGATAACTCTTGCTGTAGAGAACGGTGGTGCTTCTCAGCCTGCGCCTTAGCTAGCCGCAAGATATCATCAGGTACGTTTCGTATAAGAATATTTGCCATAAATCCTCTTACTGATATCATAATGATATCATATAATAATTAGAAATTCAAGACCGGCGGGACGTCTCAGGGTATGGTAAAAACACGGACTTGGGGACACATGCATTTCATCGTCAGCCTGCTCAAACACTCCGGCGAGCTATGCTCTTATCAAGCGAAGATCAACTTCATGCTCTATGTATCGCCATTCTTCAGTCTGGCGTAAAAGACCCACTAACTCGTCAAACTTCCCGCTGTGCTCCGGAGCAAACTCAAACCACGTAATGAAATCAAAGGCCTCCCCAAGGTCGCGGGAATGATAGAGCCGTCTGGCCACAGCCGGCAAATACCGCATCCCGATCGCAATATGCTCGGAACTTTCTTCAAAGATCTTTCGACGTTCATCTTGTGAAAAAGCCCACCATTGAGGCGTTTTTGAAATTAAGATCATCGCGGCCAAAGTCGCTTGCGGCCGGCCCAATCCCTCCTGCTTTTTTACCAACTCCTCATGCTCGCGGCGAAGCACATAGCGTTCATGGCTCACGGCTCCTGAATGACGCCACGTGGCTAGTTTTGAGACATGGCTCTCTCGAGGCCCAGGCAAAATATTCAGGAAGGCAAAATCCGGCAGCTTCTTTCCAAGGACCGCTTCGGCACGAAGCACTTTCCACGGGCCTTCATTTCCACCCAAGAAAGTAAAAAGTGGGCTCGGTTTTTCGCTCATCCGAGAAGACGAACAGTGCCTGTGGTTGCCATTAAACTCCTCCGGCCGAGAATTTATTTTACCACAAGCCTTTGGCGGGAACAGTTCAATGTTTGTCGGCGGGGCCTGAATGGCGGCAATCCCATTATTTTGCTCCGAGCGTCCGCGCCGCTAACAACATTGCTTTTGATGACAGGGTGTTTGGCTTAAGATCCAAATTACAGACATCGAGCGGCGCATGCCGCCCTCCGCAAAACAAAGGGATTGCCACCTACCTCCATGTCTTCCCCGGTATCCGGTATGTGTTAAAATCGAGGCATGACTAAAACAAAACTTTCTTCGGGCGTTGTGCACAGCATACCGGCAGATCTGCGAAAAATGCTCGTTTCGGACCCCGCGGCGCGGGCGAACTGGGAGGATATCACGCCGCTCGCGCGTAATGAGTGGATCTGCTGGATCGAGGACGCCAAGAAGGCTGAGACGAGAAGCAAGCGGCTCAGAATGGCGCGCGAAAATCTTGCCGCCGGAAAGCGCCGGCCCTGTTGTTGGCCAGGATGCAAACATCGTTAACAACGCCATCAGCGGCGGGGCCTGTCGACGCGCAGCCCCAAAAGACTCGCGATTCTCAGCGAGTCGTTTTGGGGCACCCCGCGCGTCGCCACCCGCCGTCAGGGTCATCGGCACAACACTTAATCCATAGCACTCAAATGTTCAGCCCCGGGCGAAAAAGGCTCGCTGAACGCGCCTGACGGCGCCAGCCGCTATCGCGGCCTTTGAGTGAAAACAAAAAACATCCGGCTTTCGCGGTTGTTAATGCTTCCCCGCCGGATTGCGTCCGGTATACGCTAGAAGAATTTAGGCCTTTTGGTGTTCGATTTTATGCAGAGTATTAACGCTGTTCATTATGAAATCAAATTGCTCCATAATTTCATAATCAGACTTATCAGATAATCTTTTAAAAATAGATTTGCTAAAGTCTGTAATTGTAAATCCCACTACTTCATGGGTTCGGCGATCGAACCTAATAGTAGTGTCATCATTTACATCGACATTTAGAGTACTGGCTTTATTAACCTCTTTCCTTATGATGTACAAAACATCATTTTCAAGATCTCTAATTATCTCATTATCATTTGCACTCATGGCAATGGCTCCATATCATATGTTGGTAAATTATTCGAACCGTGGGCTGTTGCAATCACACCACCATCCGCTTTCTCAATATGCAGGGCTATTTTGATATATTCATACATCCCGTTCAAATAATGACATTTTTTCCATACGGCGATACTATTTGGATCTTTTTTCTTTCTAAAAATCAATGAGGCCTTATCTAAGGACCCGATAGTTTCTTGGATAAACTGCCGACAATTTCTAACCTCACCATGCATTGCCAAAATCTTATACGTCCAAATTTCGTTCGTAAGGGTAAATGTCTTTTTTAAATACGGAGAATGAGCGGAGATTACAATTTCTTGCCTAGTCGCTTTATCCATGAGCCACTAGTATAACATACGCTCATTTAGCCCGCCAACATGCCTCTTTGTAGGTTATTTGTCCGCAATTCTGGGGACATGCTACTTAATTCTCGGAATTAGGTTATGTACCCCCAGATTTTGGGGCAAAAAAATTAGCTAAGAGATGTCGCCGTTTTCTTCCAATGCCTTTTTTAAGAACTCGCCGACCGTCCCGTCTTGGAACTCCCCAGCCTGAATCTTTCTTAGCAAATCCGGAAACTCTAACAAAGCCTCGGACCATTTTTTTGGGTTTACTAAGGCATCGGAAAAATTTCTTAATCTTTGAGCCTCAATTTGTTTCTCAAAAAAAATGCTTAAATCGCTCTCTCTTATGCGCCACTGGTTCTTAATCTTGAAGCCTGTTAACTCACTAGATTGAAGAAGCCCAATTACGGTGTCTGGATCTATCTGAAGAACGTTAGAAGCTTTACTAATTGTGAGAATTTTATCCATAGCTTCTCCTCCGTAAGTGGTGTTCAATATCTTTACTTTCTTTTTGAGGCTTTTTCCTTCAATTGTTGAATTATATTTTTTTTACTCTTTTTTTCATCCGGCTCAACATAAATCCAATATAGCACTTCCTTTGTAGTTTCTATTAGTAGTTTTAGGGTAGGGTTATCAAAATCTTCCCAAGGGTTTTCATGTAATTCTGCGCTTGTTACTCCTTTAATAATAGACAAAATATCAAAATAGTCCGAGTCTATGCCCGATAATTTCTCTTTTAATTGCTTGATTCGATCATCATACGTTATCTTTTGGCTCTTAGCATCAATTGAAGGGATTTTTTGGTTCTCTAAGAGCTCATAAATTGCCTTTCTGAGACATGCCGATCCTCCAGTCAAAAAATTATTTACTCTACTATTATCCGCTTCATTTAATGGTTTTCTAATTCTTTCTGGAATTCTTGAATCAATAGTAAAAAATGAAGTCGGCTGTTTATGAAAAATAGCATCATCAAGTTCCATTGGCGTTCCATCTTCATTTTCTAAAGGAATCGCTGTTGATACGGTTTGTCCCGCAGCATCTCGCATTTTAATATTTTCTTTGAGAGGCCAGCTAAAATGACCATAGCCGTAGACAAGGTTGTGGTAACTTAAATGCAGTGACGTGTAAGAGCAGTCGGCACATTTTACAATATATCCAAAGCATATTTTTTCCCGCGTCCACCAAAAATCAAATGTATCCGAAATTTCATATTTAAGATGCCTTCGATTACAAAATGGGCAATTGTAAATTGTGCCATCGATAAA
>JAHFFI010000070.1 GCA_023248025.1 Candidatus Omnitrophota bacterium | reverse complement strand
ATAGACGCCAATGCTTATGGCTATGCCGCCGGCGAGCAGAATCGCTTGGAGCGGACGAGGAACTGAGGCCGAATGCTCCAGGACCCAATGCCCATAGCCCCATGCGAAAACGCCCATGATAACGGACGCCGCAAGCACCCTTAAAACACTTTTCAAGATCACGGCCTCATCAAGATAGCCCACACGCTTGGAAAGTGCAATATACAAAAGCCAGACATTGAGCGTCGCCGAGAGACTGGACGCGAGCGCTAACCCCCCGACCTTCAGTGGCTTCATCAGCACTAAGCAGAAAAAAATATTAAGCCCAACCGCGATCGCCATCGTCCGCACCGGTGTCCGCGTGTCCTGCATCGAATAAAATGCGTTCACGAATATCTTAACAAATGAGCAGGATAAAAGCCCGAACCCATAAAAAAATAAGGCACTCGCCGTAATCGAGGTCGAGTAAGCATCGAAGCGGCCGTGCTCAAAAATAATACGTACAATGGGCTTGGCCAGCACCACGAGCCCGACGGACGCCGGGATCACGATCATTGCCAAGGTCCGGAGTGCCAGGGAAAATGTTTTTTTGAATGCCTCCACATCCCCCTTCACCATTTGCAAGGCGAAGGTCGGCAATACCGCTTGCGCCAGAGAAATCCCAAAGATAGCCAACGGCAATTGAAAAAGGCGGTTCGAATAATAAAGCGCTGACTGCCCTCCTGGCCCCACGATGGATTCAAAAGACGCGAGTATCGAATCCACAAATACATTCACCTGGTACACTGCGGACCCAAAAGCGCGTGGGATGAGAAGCTTTCCTATTTTTGATACACCGCTCAAGTTCCAGCGCGGCTTTGTGAAATGGAATCCGCTGGTAAAAAGCGGTGGAACCTGGCAAACCAACTGTAAAACCCCTCCTGCAAGAACACCGATGACCAGCGCCATAGGACCCCATCGCTTTTCAAGGAAAACCCCGCATAAGATCATTGAAATATTGAGAAGAATAGGTCCGAATGCCGAGGACCGGAACTCCCCGAGTGAATTCAATACTCCCATCGCCCATGCGGAAAGTCCGATGAAGAAAATATAAGGAAAAATGGCACGCGTCAGGTTCACGGTCAATGGAAATTTTTCGGATTCTCCGGCAGCGATAAACCCGGGAGCGATGAGCTTGACGATTGCAGGCGCAAAAACCACACCGAGAATGGATAATGTCAAAAGTATGCCCGCTGACAGGAAAAAAAGCGTCGACGCCAATACCCAGAACTCTTCGCGTTTCTTTTCTTTGCATTCCGTGAGCACGGGGACTAAAGCCGAGTTCACGGCGCCTTCACCGACCAAATCACGCAGAAGATTGGGCAGCTTAAAGCTCACGACAAAGGCTTCGGCGCCGATGCCGGTGCCAAATGCCGCGGCGATGATAAGGTCGCGAACAAACCCGAGCACCCGGCTAACACCGGTGAAGAGTCCGATCGTGCCTGCTGACCTGGCTATGAAACGATGTGTTGACATACCCTGATGATTCCTGTAAAATCCCAAACCATGGCAAATCGCAGACAATCCATAAAAAAAATTCGCGTCGATATCCGCCGCCGTGAGCACAATAAAAGCATTCTATCGGAGCTCAAGACGCATCTTCGTAAGCTGCAGGAATTTATCTCGACAAAAAAAATAGAGGACGCTCGTAAACAGGCAAACGTAGTTTATTCCAAGTTAGACAAAGCGGTGAAAAAGAACCTTCTGCATAAAAACCGCGCTTCTCGCACCAAATCCCGCATAACGAAGCGCCTACACGCATAACCGCATCACCAGCTTTTCAAAAGCGAGATCTTCCCTCAAAACACCCGTTTTAATATCGTGGTCACAGTCTGCTAATTCCCTGAAAAAAATCTGGAGGATCTTTTCGTTCAACCGGGCCACCTGGCGCATGAATTTACCCAGATAAAACGAATGCACTTTAAGTTCCTGCCCTATCTTCTGTTCGGCATCGCCCTGTTTTTGCATCACAAACGCTTTTTTAAGTTTTTCAACTTGAGACGCCAGCACCGCCACGACTTCGAAAGCCTTTACGCCTTCACGGCGAAGGTCTGCGACTTTTTTGAGACAAGCCGACGGTTTCTTCTCCAGAATTAAGTCCAATAACTCAAACACATCGGCTTCGGCAGATTTACCCAATATCGCTTCTACATCCTCTCGCTTAATGTCCGTCCTGGGATGGACATACAGCAAAAGTTGCTCGAGCGCTGAGATTTGGCACGCGCTGTCCCGACCGGCCCGCTCTAAAAGTGCCGCAACCGCTTCGCGATCAACCTGAAGGCCTAATTTTTTCGCTCGCGACTGTATCCAGCCGGGCCACTCATTTTCGTACGGCCCTTGACAGGAAATAAGTTTGGCGTCTTTCGAAAGATCGGTCAACCAGGCTGCTTTTTTTATGCTGGGAGCATCGGACACGATCACGGCTTCGGCCGTAGCCGGAAGCTTCGAGAGGAATGTGCGCAGACGCTCGCGCTCTTCGTCCTCAAGATCATCGGCGGAACGAAGAACGGCAAAACGTTTATCCGACAAGAAAGGTGCCGTCTGAAGAAATTCGATGAATGCGGGTAAAGCCCCTTCATCCGCTCTGAAATCTTCGGCGTTCATTGAGATCTCGGAACCCGGCGGGAAAATTTTCCGGAGTTCCTCGATGAATTCTCTTTTTAGGAAATCGTCCTGGCCGACGAGTAGGTGGATCACCAGGCTTCTAGCGTTCTTTCAATGATCCGGCGGGACACATCTTCTATGGCTTTCGCAGCGGCCTCATCTTCACTCACAGCGCGGGGGCCTGACAGAAAAAAAGTAGTGTCACCAATAAGAGATGACTGGCGCCAGATAACCTTCCGGTCAGGAAGCGAATAAAGCACCGCATCCAGAACAATGGTCAAACGGTATTCCTGCACATCATCGGCGTCGCTATACCGAAGCGAATCCCTGCGATAATCCACGAGCTTGGTCTCTAAAATAGCATTGGACGTTTCAGGCGAGCCTACCTTTAAATGGCCGTCAAAAATAAAGCGGTTGATAATGGCGTTGGTGATGTCCACTTCGGTGCCCGGACGATAGACGCGGAAACGGCCTTTATCGCTAATCTCCGACGAGAGGTCAATAGCATTTTTCACAGGTGCAATGTGAATGACCTTAATGCTGTCAGACAGACTGGTCTTGGTCGTATACCCGCAGCCCGCAGTCCCCAAAAGAAACGGCAGAAAAAAAACCGCCGCGAGAACCCGTTTCATGAAGCAGGCTTCCGGTTGATGTGAAAAATACTGCCGATGGACTCGCCCGCGCCTGAGATCGCATTCTTGACACTGCCCACGGCCTTGCCTGCGCTCGCGCTGATGCCGGCCATACCGCCACCCACTCCATCGGCCACTTTGCTGACCGTGCCCTGCCCTGAACCATCTTCTCTATCAAGAATCTCGGTTAAACGTTTTTTGGCAGGTTCGGCGAGTGGCGTATCGCCATAACGCTCTGTGATCTCGCGATAATAAATTTTGGCGCTTTTATAACGACGTTGTTTGTCATAGAATTTGGCGGTATTAAAAGTGACTTGCGCTTTTTCATTTCGAATAATGCGTATCGACTCATCCGCTTCCACCGATTCCTGATTCCCGGGATAATCTTTTTTAAGACCCTGGAATTCCTCGATGGCACGTTCAGCCTGCTTCTCGTCATAAACGGAGTGGTTGGAAGCCAGCATCGAAACGTATGCGATCTGGTATTTGGCTTTGCTCACGAGCGGAGAATTCGGGTAATCATCGACCACCTGCTGATAAGCGCGCTGTGCTTCCTGAAAATCGCCCATCGCTTTATAAAGTTCGCCGATCTGGAATTGGGTCTGGTCGCCATACGTACCGAATGGCGCGTTCTTCACAATGTGTTTATAAAGCTCAAGCGCTTTGTCTGTTCCCGGAAGAACAGGCATGCCGACAACTTTCACTTTTGTTCCGGCGGCGAATTGATTGGCGATGTCAAACTCGCGTTTGATCGCGTCCTTGATACGGTCGCTGTAAGGGTAGGTATTAATGAGTTGCTGATAATTATCCGCGGCCTTGGCCAAGTCTTTTTTCTCTTCCCAACAGAGACCCGTGTAGTAAACACCTTCAGCGGCGAGCCTTGATGCGGGAAATGCGACGGGCAGCTTTTCAAATTCTTCGACGGCGCGGTCCCAGTCTTTATTATTATAGAACTGCATCGCCCAATCGTACTGCTCTTCAGGAGTATCTTTGGCACTTTTCTTGGGATTCACCCATTTACCGAGATCCGGGCTCCAGACCCAATAGGCCCGCACTTCGGCGGCGTATCCCAAGAACATCAAAACAATAAGAAAAGCAGAAAGTTTTTTCATGGTCAGCCCTCTTAAAGGGTATAGCTTATAATGACCTTAAACCGATGTCAACGAATACGGAACCCCTTGCCAGGTCCCGGACCCCGGAAGTGGTCCTTTGGGTCGACGTCTCAATTTCCCCTCCGAGGAAATTGAGACTCCGTTAAAGTTTGCGCGTGTGTAAGAGTAGGTTTCCATGGCGCGCAAACTTCAAAGGCGCCCCCAAGGACCACTTCCGGGGTCCTAGACCATTCGCTAATGAGAGTTCTATTAAAACAAAGAGAACCCGACGGGTGGCAAAGGGAATGCCCTATTTGCCCGGAGCCGCTAATAGACGGCGAGTCCGCCAGAGGACGGATCCGTCCACAAATCGCTCGTGCGATTTGATGGCGGAGACAAATAGACCTTGTCCTTTGACAGGCCCCGTCGGTTACTGGGATTAATAGATCCGAATGGGTCTATTCCGGGGTCCGCAGCCTGGCAAGGAGATCCATTTCAATATTCACCTCTGAACCGACGCGCAGATCACTTAAATTGGTATGAGCCAGTGTATAAGGAATGCAGTGCAGCCAGAAGGTATTTTTTGTGATTTTCCCCAGCGTGAGACTCACACCGTTAACGGCAATGGAGCCCTTCTCGGCCAGATACTTGCCCAGCGCCGCAGAACAGGCTATGAGAAAGCTTTTTTCTTTGGTCTTTGTGATTATTTTTTTTACTTTCCCCGTCCCATCGGTGTGGCCTAAAACGAAATGCCCTTCGACGCGGCCTTTCCATTCGAGCGCCCTTTCGAGATTCACGCGATCGCCTTTTTGGAGCCTCCCCAATCCGCTGCGCCGAATCGTTTCGGATACCACGTCAAAACCAATACTCTTGGGAGAGACTTTTGTCACTGTAAGACAAACGCCATTGACGCATACGCTGGCGCCTTTTTTTATTTTTTTCCATTGCAAAGGACGCCGAACGGTCATTTCCAGAACACGAGAACGCGGCTTGGGCCGGAGCAGGAGAACGACGCTGATGGTTTCCACAATGCCGCTAAACATAACGAGGACTCCCTTTCACCCAGATGTCGCCACCCACAAGCTCCACCGAAAGATTTTTCAACTGTATCGCTTTTTTTACCAGCGCTATTCCTTCACCGCTAACGGCGTTGACGGCGTTTTTCCCGCCGATGATCTTAGGTGCGATGACGCAGTGCATCTCATGAACCAATTTTTCTTTAAGCGCATGAGCTATAACCTCGCCACCCCCTTCAATGAGCACATTCACGACACCCTGCTTTCCGATACGCTGCAAAAAACCCTTCAGATCAAGTCGGGCATGGACTTTTTTTACGCGTATCACGGTGGCAAGATCCCGGTACCGCTTCTCTTTCGAAATAGGCGCTGAATTCGCCGTCACGATCCAAACGCTTTCGGGCTTTGTATTTTTGAATAATCTCGCTGACACCGGGGTTCTGAGAGTGCTGTCCAAAACGATTTTAATTGGCTGCCGGTCGGCTGGAAGTGTCTTTGGCCTGCGCACCGTGAGCTCCGGATCGTCTTTTATCACCGTATTGACGCCGACCAGCACCGCGTCCGACGCGGCGCGAAGCGCATGGGCCCTATCGCGGGAAGCCTCGCTTGAGATCCATTTAGAATCTCCGGTGAAGGTCGCGATCTTTCCATCCACGCTTTGCGCAGACTTCACGATTACGTAAGGCCGGCGGTGGCGAATCCAAAAATTAAAATCACGGTTCAACTCGCGAGCCTGCGCTTCCAAAACACCTTGTTTCACGGAAATCCCGGCCTTTTTGAGTTGCGCCAGACCCTTCCCCGAAACAAGCGGATTTACGTCTTTCGTAGCCACGACCATGCGCTTTATTTTATTTTTAATGATAAAGTTAGTGCATGGCGGAGTTTTGCCCGAATGCGCGCAAGGTTCAAGGGTAACGTATAGCGTCGCACCTCCGGCATTCCCCGCGGCTCGGATCGCATTCAGTTCGGCATGAGGTCCGCCGAAATATTCATGTGCACCTTGGCCCAGGATACGGCCACTCTTCACGACGACGGCGCCGACCAAAGGGTTGGGATGGACGCGGCCTCGCCCTTTCAAAGCCAGGAACAGCGCCTTTTTCATAAAAAATTCTTCGTTGAGCTTAATCAGCCTTTCGGCTTTCCGTTTTTGCAATTTTATCCAGGATGCCGTTCACAAATTTAGAGGAATCGGGTTCGCCATAGCGCTTGGCTAGCTCCACCGCTTCGTTGATAGCGACTTTCAAGGGTATGGCCTGTGCGTGCAGAAGTTCATAAGCTCCGAGCCGCAGAATATTGCGGTCCACATAGGCCATGCGCTTAATCTCCCAATTCTCGGCAAAACGCTCGATAGTCTGATCCAGCGATACCTGATTTTTAAGAACGCCACCGACGATCTCTTCGGCGTAGGCCCGCACCTCGGCGTCGGCGTTGTCACGACCAACATTGTCCCAGAAATCTAACAACACATCGGCGAGCTCCGAGTTCGTGAGGTCCATCTGGTAAAGAACCTGCAAAGCATATTCGCGGCTTCTCGTGCGTTTACGCATTACTTGAGCTTTCTTGAAATATTTGCCATTTCGATTGCCGAAAGCGCCCATTCACGGCCTTTGTTGCCGTGTTTTAGACCTGCGCGCTGAATAGCCTGCTCCGTGGTATGGGTCGGTAATATTCCCAGTATCACAGGCACGCCGCTTTTCATCGATAGCTCGCGCACGCCTTTAGCGGATTCCATGGCCACCTGGTCAAAATGTTTGGTCTCTCCCTTAATAATGACTGCGAGCGTGATCACGGCATCGAGCTTTTTACTCGCTATCATTTTTTTTGCGGCGAGCGGGATCTCAAAAGCACCCGGAACCTGCACCACAAATATGTCCTTATCTTTCACTCCATGGCGGATCAATGTGTCCAGAGCGCCTTCCAGGAGTTGGTCCGTGAGGAATTCATTGAACGTGGATACCACGATGCCGAATTTACGGCCGCGTCCGTTGTATGAAACTTTAAGGCTCTTTACGTTCTTGAATTTATTTTTTCTTAGGCTTCGCATGACTGAGCAGGTCTAAAAAATGACCCATTTTGTTTTTTTTTGTCGCAAGGTATTTGCGATTATCGC
>JAHFFI010000010.1:13569-26719 GCA_023248025.1 Candidatus Omnitrophota bacterium | reverse complement strand
CGCGCCGCTTCCCATGGATGTCGTGGCGATGATCGATAAAAAGCTCGAGGAAATAAAGTTTTGATCCAAAGAAGGGACTTAAGCGACATTATTTTCAAGAGGATCATGATGGGTTTTTCCATCATGATCCTTTTGATCTTGTGTTCCATGATATTTCAGCTAGTCAGCAGTGCTCGGCTGTCGCTTGGAAAATTCGGCGCGAATTTTATTTTTACACGTACGTGGGACCCTGTGTTCGAGAATTTCGGCGCGCTTCCATTTATTTATGGGACACTCGTCTCGGCTTTTGTGGCGCTCCTGATCGCGGTCCCGATCGGTATAGGCACGGCCATATTTCTGGCCGAATATGCGCCCCCGAAATTAGGGAAGCTCATATCGCTTCTCGTGGATCTTCTCGCGGCCATCCCAAGCGTTGTGTACGGGTTGTGGGCTATTTTTACCCTTGTTCCTTTGATGCGCACGTCGGTCCAGCCGTTTCTGGGCAAATACCTGGGTTTCTTGCCGTTTTTTCAGGGACCCAATTATGGGCTCGGAATGCTTTCGGCCAGCGTGGTTCTGGCGGTGATGATCGTTCCTTTTATCGTGTCGATATCCCGCGAAGTGATCACGACGGTGCCGTCGGTTTACAAAGAGGCAGCCTATGCTTTGGGTTCGACCCGGGCCGAAGCGGTTTTTAAGGTCATTTTAAGTTATGCCAAACCCGGTATCATCGGCGGAGTGATCCTCGCCTTAGGCCGCGCGATCGGAGAAACAATGGCGGTTACCATGATCATCGGGAACAATGTTACAATATCGCCGTCGCTTTTTTCGCCGGGTTACACACTGGCAAGCGTCATCGCCAATGAATTTTCTGAGGCAACAGGCGATCTTTATCTTTCGTCGCTGATCGAGATCGGTCTGGTGCTTCTCGTGGTTTCAATTTTTGTCAATATACTCGCAAGGATGCTGATATGGTCCGTACAGTCCAAGCAACCGCTTGGCAAAAAACTCAAAGCCAAAATCGCTTAACAACCGCTTTCCAAAAAACGCGCGCGTCGCGCGCCTTTTTGGATGACATGGTCGTGTATGTGCTGTTTTTATGTGCGGTATTAGTTTTATTGCCGCTCTTCAGTATTTTGTACAATCTTTTGCATGAGGGAATCACGGCGCTCAACTGGGATTTTTTTACTAAGCTTCCAAAACCGGTCGGCGAAGCGGGCGGCGGCATGGCGAATGCTATTGTAGGCACCTTGATCCTTTTGGGATTGGCGCTTCTCGTGGGCGTCCCGATCGGTATCGGTTCAGGCATTTATATCAGCGAATACGCGGACAGCCGATATGCGTACGCCATTCGTTTTATCGTTGACGTGATGAACGGTATCCCATCCATCGTCTACGGTATTTTCGCGTACACGCTTTTTGTCCTGCCGTTCAAAAGTTTTTCTGCGTTTTCTGGTGGCGCAGCATTGGGTATCATGATGATCCCTATCATTACAAGGACGACAGAGCAGTTCCTCGGCATGGTTCCCAACACCTTGCGTGAAGCGGGGCTTGCGTTGGGCGTGCCGCAATGGAAAGTGACGGTCGACATTGTTCTTTCCACTGCTTTGGGCGGCGTGATGACCGGTGTGATGGTGGCGCTGGCCCGCGTGGCGGGTGAGACCGCCCCACTTCTTTTTACCGCTTTTGGAAATCGTTTCTGGCATGGAAATCTTACGGAACCCATCGCCGCACTGCCGCTTCAGATATTCGCGTACGCGATCTCTCCGTTTGATGACTGGCACCGGCAGGCATGGGCGGGGGCCTTGGTGCTGATCGGACTCGTATTCGCGGTAAATATTCTGTCCATTTTTCTTATAGCTCAGCAATCAAAAATGTTTTCTCAGAAAAAATAGAAAGGGAGCCTGTTTACCGACAGGCAGGGACCGATGCTCATGAATGAAATACCCGACGTTCTGAAAACGACCTCCAAGCCGCATGTGCCCTCGCAGCATGAAGAGCCAACGCCGGCCATTGATGCCACAAAAATAGTCGCGAAGGACATTAATTTTTATTACGGGAAGCTCAAAGCGATAGAAGCGGTGTCGATGAACATTAAGCTGAAGCAGGTTACGGCGCTTATTGGACCTTCAGGATGCGGAAAATCTACTTTCTTGCGTATCTTGAACCGTATGCACGATCTTTATCCGGGTTCCCGCATGGAAGGACAGATCCTGATAGACGGAAAGGATATTTACGATAAGGACATGGATGTTGTGGCGCTTCGCCGCAAGGTCGGAATGGTTTTTCAGAAATCCACCCCGTTCCCGAAATCTATATATGACAACGTGGTATATGGCATCCGCGCGCTCGGTGTCCGCGACCGAAAAACACTCGATGAAACCGTGGAAAGAAGTCTGAAACACGCGGCGCTATGGGAGGAAGTGAAAGACCGCTTGGGGAAATCAGCGCTGGCGCTTTCCGGCGGTCAGCAGCAGCGCTTATGCATCGCCCGCGCACTGGCCGTAGACCCCGAAATTCTTCTTATGGACGAACCCTGTTCGGCCCTTGATCCGACCGCGACTGCGCGCATTGAAGAACTGATATTTGAACTGAAGAAAAATTACACTATCGTGATCGTGACTCACAACATGCAGCAGGCCGCCCGAGTGTCCGATAGCACGGGTTTTCTTTTTCTGGGTAAACTTATCGAATTTGGAAGTACGGATAAACTTTTCACTAAACCCGATAATCCCATGACGGAAAGCTACATCACGGGACGTTTCGGCTGATCGATAAAGGAACTTTAATGGAAATTCATTTCGACGAAGAATTGAAATTATTGAAACAAAAACTGCTCTGGATGGCTGATACGGCTCAGAGTATGATCGGGCAAGCCGTGAAAGCGCTATCCGACCGCAAAGCCTCTCTTGTCGATCAAGTACTTTTGACCGAAAAAAAAGTGAACCAGATGGAAGTCGAGATAGAAGAGGAAGCGATACGGCTCCTGGCCCGCAGACAGCCTATCGCCAAGGATCTAAGACTTCTCGTGGCACTCTTAAAGATCAACGGCAATATCGAGCGTATCGCGGACCAAGCCTGTAACATTTCAGAGACCGCGCTTTATGTTCTGCAGGAGCCACCTTTACAGATCCCGTTGGTTGATATTCCTCAGATGGCGGTATTTGTGCAGAAGATGGTCAAAGATAGCATCCATGCGTTCGTGCATCATGACCCGGCGCTGGCACAGAACGTTTGCGAACGCGACGACGAAGTGGACTGGATCAACGATCAGATTTTCCGTGTACTTCTGACGCACATGATGGAAAATCCCAGGGTCATTACGCGTGCGGTGGATATTATTCTTATCAGCCGTAATCTCGAACGCATTGCCGACCACGCTACAAATATCGGCGAAGAAGTGGTTTTTATCGAACAGGGACGGAACATCCGTCACCACATTCATGAATCCGAGGCAGCCAGCACCTGACGTTCCACTTTTCTTTAGTTTCCTTCCAAATCTTCGTATAATAGAAGCCGTATGAACATCCGTAAAGTACTCATCATTTATAAGGAAAACGTCGGGCGGAGCCACGTCAACGCTTACGAAACCCATTACGCGTCTCTTCGGTTCGTGGAAACGACTTTGCATAAGGCTGGCATCGCATTCAAGAAAATGCCGCGAGGAAGTTTTTTTGACGAGAATCATTTTGATCTTATTCTTTCGGTGGGCGGTGACGGGACTTTTCTCGACGCCGCGCGGCCTGTGCGTAAAAAAAAGCTTTTAGGGCTTAACTCCGATGCGCATCACAGCGTCGGACGTTTTTGCGCAGATTACGCGACGTGTTTTCCGAAAGTGCTCGAGCGTGTCACCACTGACCGTTTTAAAGTCAAAACGGTTCAGCGCATGCAAATCGTTTTGGGCGGCAAAGCGGTTCCGACACCTATTTTGAATGACGTGCTTATCTGTCACAAGAGTCCCGCTGCGATGAATCACATTATTTTAAAATTAAAGGGCCGCGCCGAGCGCCAAAGAAGCTCAGGCCTATGGATCTCAACGGCCGCAGGCTCATCGGCCGCGATAAAATCTGCCGGAGGAAATGAGCTTCCATTCGAGTCAAAGAATTTTGAATACAAACCGCGTGAACTTTTCGAAGGTCATGGGGTACACTATAAACTCCGGGGAGGAGTTTTTAAGTCGTCGGACAAGCTTGCCGTCGCATCGCAGATGGAGGAAGGTTTGATCTACATGGATGGCCCGCATCATCATCTGCGATTTCGATACGGTCAGGTTTTACGTGTTGAACTCTCGAAGCATCCACTCAAGGCTATTTATTTTTACAAAGGGTAAGATTATCTTATGAATATAGGTAAAATCAATCTGGGGAAATCCCCTACGGTCGCAGTCAGTTTTCGCGGCGGCGTTTCCGCCGGGACAATCGCCGGTGTGCGCCGGGATGGAATCAAGCTCGCGGAGCTTAGAATAGATCTTTTTAAGCGTCTCGATTCTCCGCATGTTTTAAATGAAATAAAACGTTACAAGGGTTTCGTCCGCATTGCCACTATTCGTTCCCGTAAAGAGGGAGGAAAGGCACATCTGTCCGAAAAAGAGCGGCTGACGCTTTTTCGAGCGATCCTGCCGTTGGTAGAGGCTATCGATGTAGAGCTTTCATCAAAGACCATTTTAAGAGATTTGGTGGCCGAGGCTCGTCGTCGTAAAAAATGTATTATTATCTCCTATCACAATTTCAAAAAAATGCCGGCATTAAGCGAATTGCAAAAAATCGTGAATAAGTCTCTGCTTGCGGGCGCCAGTATTGTAAAGATCGCAGCGATGGCCCGCCGCACCGAAGATCTAAAAATCATCACAGAACTCACGCTCGAAAATAAAAAGAAAAATATCATTACGATCGCGATGGGAGAGAAGGGTGCCGCGTCGCGTGTTTTTTTGCCTGTTATAGGTTCGCTTCTTGCGTACGCGCATGTAGGCAAAGTCACCGCACCCGGACAGCTGGATCATCGGACCATGCTGTCTTTACTGGGAAATATCACTTTTTAATCGACGGGTTTTGATGCCGCACCGAGTTGTCATCACAGGCGTTGGTTGTATCAGTCCTTTCGGAAGGACAGCCGCCGATTTTTTTAAAGGCCTGAAAGAAGGCCGTTCCGGCTCGCGCCGTTTGAGTCTTGTGAACGATCCGGAATTAGAATGCCAGGTTGCCGCCGAAGTTCCCGATTTTGATCCGTCGCATTACATCGATGCTCGCGATCTCAAGCGCGTTCCGCGTCTTATCCCGATGGCCATCGGCGCCTCACGCGAAGCCTTTTTTGACGCGGGCCTGGATCTAAAAAATACTCCGCTTGAAGCGCTTCAGAAAATAGGCGTAGTTGTCGGCACCGGAGGCGGTGGCATTGAATTTGCCGAAAAACGATATGAAGAATTCTATAAACACAATAATCGCCGCGTTACGCCCTATTGCGTTTCTTCTTCCTTCGTCGGAATGCTTTCCAGCGAGATCTCGATAGCGCTTGGACTGCGCGGCATCAGCCATGTTATTTCGACGGGATGCACGTCATCCACCGATGCCATGGCTTACGCGTATCAACTCATTCAGTCGGGACAGGAAGACCTGCTTTTGACCGGCGGTGCGGAAGCGTGCATCACGCAGGGGATCATGGCCGGTTTTGGCCGGATGAAAGTAGTTTCCATGGCCTATAATGATGCTCCTAAAAAAGCGTCGCGACCTTTTGATAAAATGAGGGACGGTTTCGTGCTCGGGGAAGGCGCGTGGATGTTCGTCATAGAATCATTCGAGCGCGCCAAAAAGCGCGGTGCTAAAATCTATGCCGAGATCGTAGGGTATGGCTCGACCTGTGACGCTTATCATCGCGTGGCTGCCAAGCCCGATGCCGTAGAACCGGCCCGCGCGATGATGCTTGCCCTGTCGCGCGCAGGGCTAAAGGAAAATGATATCGACTGTATCCAGTTGCACGGTACGGCCACTCTCATGAATGATGAAGTCGAGACGAAAGCCGTGAAGATGGCCTTTAAAAAACACGCCCAAAGCCTTTCATTATCGGCGCTAAAATCCATGATTGGCCATTCGCAGGGCGCTTGCGGCGCGGCGGGTGTTATGGCAGCCGTATTTTCATTGAAAGAACAATTCATACCGCCGACTTTGAATCTTGAAAACCCGGATCCCGAGTGCGATCTGAATTACACGCCCAACAAAGGTGTGTCCAGATCCGTGAGCCACGTGCTGTGCAACACGATCGCGTTTGGATCGAAAAATTCAGCCCTTGTTTTAAAAAAGAGTCCGGTGTCATGAAAAAAATTATTTTCACCATCCTTTTATTGCTGGCCTGCGTCTCATCCGTAGAACTGGGAAAACGACTTATCGGTCCTAGAGGAGTTTTTCGTTATGAGGCTCGCGATGCGGCGCGCAGCAAAGGAGATACGACGGCCGGGCTTTGGATATCTGAATACCTCGATTTTCAATGCGAGGATTGCCGCAAGGCACACGAGGTCATAAAGGCCTATTTAACGAACTATCCCTCCGAGATTTATTATCAGGTGCGTTTCCTGCCTTTGAGCGTGCACGTGCACGCGTGGGTCACGGCCCTCGGCGCCGAATGTGCGGCGCGGCAGAAAGCCTACTGGGAATACGAAGCGTTGCTTTTTGAAAAACAGCCGGAATGGACCGAGAGTCAAGACGCGCGTCCTTTCCTCCTGGACTACGCGGCTCAGGTCGGCCTTGATGTAAAAAAATGGCAGGCCTGCACCGAAGATCCGTCTACCGAGAAAACGCTTTCAGAAGAAAAAGATAAAGCCAATTTACTGGGCCTTAAATCCACGCCTACATTTTTCATTAATAATAAAGAAATTATAGGGAGTAAAGCCCTCAAAGAAGAGCTGGAAAAATTTTTCAGAGACAAAAAATGAAAAAATTGTTGATCACTATTTTGCGCGTATCGGCCGGCAGCGTGTTTCTCATATCCGGCTACCAGAAACTTCTGGAAGGGCCTGCGTCTTTTGCCGCCATCATTCGCGGCTACCAAATCATAAACGGCGCAGCTGTCGAATGGGTGGCCTCGGGGCTGCCCTGGATTGAATTTATTCTGGGTGCTTTTCTGGTATTGGGGCTGTGGCGAAAAGCAGCCATGCTCGCACTTTGGTGCTTAAACACCGTGTTTGTTGTGGCACTTTCATCGGCGTTTTTCAGGCACATTCCGCTTAAGAACTGCGGTTGCTTCGGAGAAGCGCATGGCCTATCGTTTACGCCTGTCCAAGCACTCTTTTTTGACCTTTTTTTATGGGTTTTGTTCTTCTATTTGTGGCAAGTTCGGCGCGGCGGGGCCGCACTTGACGATGTTTTTTACTCTCATAATTTATGATACAATACATACCGCCTACTCAATAGGGGGATGTTTTCTATGAAGTTTTTTAAGACCGTATTGTTTGCTTTAGCTATCCTTTCATTTTCATCGGCGTCACAGGCCGCCGTGTATCAGGTCGATGCTGACCACACCACGGTTTCGTTCAAGATTCGCCATCTTTTTTCTAAAGTACAGGGTAATTTTAAAAAGTATGAGGGTACGCTCGAATATGAACCGGGAAAACCCGAGACGTGGAATGCCTCCGGCACCATCGATGTCAATAGCATCGATACGAATGTTCCCGAGCGCGACAAACATTTAAAAAGCGCCGATTTCTTTGACGTCGAAAAATTTCCCACGATCAGCTTCAAGACAACGAAAGTCGTCGAGTCTTCAGAGACCAACGCCAAGCTCGAAGGTCTTCTCACCATGCACGGCGTCGAAAAACCCGTGCTGCTCGATGTGGATATCCTCGGCGTCGGCAAAGACCCATGGGGCAATGTGCGCGCATCGTTTACCGTAAAAACACAGATTAGCCGCAAGGATTTTGGCATCGTCTGGAATGAGAAGCTCGAAAGCGGCGGCGTGCTGCTTGGTGAAGAAATTGATATCATACTCGAAGTGGAAGGTATCCAGAAGAAAGCCTAAACAATATTCTTGGCAACCCCAAGAGGTCACTCAACCCAACAAGGAGATAAAGATAAAATGGCGAAATCGAATAAGAAAAAAGCATTATTAGCGGCGTCCATTGCCGGTCTTTTGGCCGTAGCGGGTGTGGCCGTTCAAAGCACAGCGGCTTATGCCGATGACGTGCATTGCGGCGGTGTCAATGCCTGTAAGGGCAAAGGTTCTTGCGGCGGCGCGGGCCACGCTTGCGCAGGCAAGAATGAGTGCAAAGGCACGGGTGTCGTCATGGTGTCTCAGGCTGCTTGCGATGCGCTCGGCGGCACGGTAGCGTAAATCTGTCTATAGCGTTGAAATGAGCCCCGCCGGAAGTGTTTTTTCCAAAAGAAAAAAAACTTCCGGCGGGTTTTCTTTTTCACCCCAATGGGCTCCAAAGGGCTGTGGCCTGGGTCTCCGCCACCCGCATTATCCGCTCATTCTTGAAACACGGCCGAAAGTCGACTGGTTTGAAGCCATTTCAGAAAATTTTATGGATTCGGGCGGCCGCCCTATCCGAATCTTGGAAAAAGTACGCGAATATTACCCAATAGCTATTCACGGCACGGCCCTTTCCATCGGTTCCGTCGACCCGCTGAATAAACAGTACTTAAAACGCTTAAAACAGCTGGCCGATCGCATGGATCCTTTTATCGTATCCGATCATTTATGCTGGTCCGGCGTCGAAGGCGAGCAGTTGCATGATCTCTTACCGCTTCCGTTCACGGCAGAGTCGGTGCGTCACGTCGTCAGGCGCGTCCAGGAGGTCCAGGAATCGCTCAAAAGAGTCTTCGTCATCGAAAATGTTTCGACCTATGTGACATTTCGCCAGTCTGAAATGACCGAGTGGGAATTTGTAGCTGAGATCGCGCGTCGTTCGGGCTGCGGACTTCTCATCGACATTAATAACGTTTATGTGAATTCAAAAAACCACCATTTTGATCCGTTGGAATATTTAAAACACATTCCCGCATCGTATGTGGCACAGATCCATCTGGCCGGCCACACGGATATGGGGGGCTTTCTCTTCGACACGCATTCAGCGCCTGTGATCGATGACGTGTGGCAGCTTTACCGCAAAGCACTCAACCTCTGGGGGCCGGTTTCGACGCTGATTGAATGGGATGAACACATTCCGTCTTTGGAAAAGCTCACGAGCGAGGCGGATAAGGCAAAGATCATTTACTCGGCACTACCGAACGACGTTCCAGCGGGAGAGGTTAGCCGCCACTCTTCTAAAACAAAACATTCCCATCGGGACGTTGTTCGAACACCAACGCTCGCGAAAGCACAGAAAATATTTAAATCCCGCATGCATTCCTTTATCACCGACGGTCGGGACGTAAAAGCCAATAAGCTCGTGGATAATCTTCTTAACCCGCAGGGTGGAGTGCCCGCTTCGGAGCGCATGAGTGTCTATGCCAATGGCTATCCTGCCCGCGTGCACGAAGCGTTGGGAGAGGTTTTCGAGGCCGTGCGCAGGGCGGTGGGGGTCGAACTTTTCGGCGAGCTCACGCACGCCTACGCTCGTAAACATGCACCGAACGATTCCGACTACAATTTAAATAATGTGGGGTGCGAGTTTGCCGTTTTTTTGAGTAAAAATCCGGTGTTAAAAAAATTTCCGTTTCTTACGGATCTGGCGCGTCTTGAATGGCAGGTATGGCAGGCGTTCCATGCTTTCGACGAGAAGCCGGCGAGGCAGCAGGACATTGCCAAGGTTGCGGCTCGAGATTGGGAAAAAGCCCGATTTATTTTTCAGCCGTCCGTGTCTCTTGTCATAGCGGACTGGGATATTTTTAATCTGTGGAAAGAAAAGAATAATGAAAAATCAGGAGTCCTGCCGACCACAAGAAAAAAACAATATCTCTTGGTCGGCCGCAGCGAAGAAAAGATACGGGTGGAGACGCTTGAACCCAAGGCTTATTTTCTCGCGAAGGGCCTTCTTCAAGGCCGCAGATTGGGTGACGTCTGCGAAACTTTGGCCGGGCAGGTGAAGGATCCGTCCCAAATCAACATTGCGGCGTGGTTCAACGCCTGGATCTCAAACGGACTCATCGCGTCTCTCAACATGTTATAATCACCCTATGTCATCCAAGACCGTCAAAGCTTCCCAGACAGAGATCAACCAGCTTATGCTGCCCAATCATGCCAATATGGCCGGAACGGTGTACGGTGGGACCATCCTTTCTATTGCCGACAGCGTGGCTTATGTTTGCGCGGCCCGGCACGCGGGGCCTAACTGCGTCACGGTATCGGTAGACCGCGTGGATTTTCGGGAGTCTATCCGCATCGGAGAGCTTGTGACTTTCAAAGCGGCTGTGAATTATGTCGGAAGAAGCTCTATGGAAATAGGAATAAAAATTTATTCGGAGGATTTTAAAAGTCCCGCGAAGAAACATACAAATTCTTGTTATTTCACAATGGTCTCAGTCGATGATAAGGGTCGCCCTCGCGAAGTCCCGCGTCTGGAACCCGAGACCGAAGAAGAAAAACGCCGCTTCCGCGAAGGCGAAGAACGCCACCGCGCAGCCCGCGCCCGCCTAAAGAAACCGATTTAAACTTCCCATGAAGCGTGTCGGAATTATTTGCACAATCGGTCCCGCCTGTGACAGCCCAAAAATACTTCGCCTCATGGCGGAAGCCGGTATGGACATCGCCCGCCTTAATTTTTCTCACGGTACACATGAGCAGCATGGCCGCAGTATAGAGCTCATTCGAAAGATTAATCAAAAGTACGGATTTTCCGTAAAAATTTTACAAGATCTGGAAGGTTACCGCATACGCCTCGGTGTTTGGCGCGGAGCCAGGCCCATTCCGCTGGTTCGAAACCAGGTGCTTTGGCTGGTAAAACAAAAAGAGACGCGCTCGAGAGATCATGTGCCTTTCGATTACGATGGGCCGTTCACACTCATTAAAAAGGGTTTTCATATTTTCATTGATGATGGCTATATTGAGCTGGTTGTAAAGGAAAGCCACGCTGACTATCTCAAATGCCGCGTGGTTATTCCGGGGACGTTGAAGGAAAGAAAAGGCGTCAACATTCCGCGTTTCAATCCACCCTTTGAGGGGCTGACAGCCAAAGACAAGGAAGACCTCGCTTTTGGCCTGAAACAAAAAGTAGATTTTATTGCGCAGTCTTTCGTACGCACGGGAAAAGACATCCTAGACCTTCGTCGAAACATCGGAAAGAACAAGGGCGCTATCGGAATGATTGCAAAAATTGAAAACTGTGAAGGCATTCTCAACATGCCTTCTATTCTTCGCGTGGCGGACGGCATTATGGTGGCGCGCGGGGATATGGGGGTCTCAGTGCCTATTTATCAGATACCGGTTATCCAGAAAACCATCATTAAACAATGCGGTCGTATGAAAAAAGAGGCGATCACGGCGACGCAGATGCTTGAAAGCATGACAGACAATCCGCGCCCTACTCGAGCCGAAGTCACCGATGTCGCCAACGCCATTCTAGACGGCACAGACTATGTTATGCTTTCGGGGGAGACGGCGGCAGGGCAGTACCCGGTCGAAACAGTGCGCATTATGCGTCAGATCATCGATTTTACGCAAAAATCGGTTACGGCAGGCGGCCGTGGGCTGAAATACGACCTTTCCGCCTGTTCCCTGTAACCCCAATATTTATTTTTTCGTTCCATTGAAGGTCCTAAAATCGTCGGGTATACTATACCCGTGCACGTCAGCCCAGCCCAATTTCGGCGCCAGCATACCATCCTCAGAGGGCTCCTGACCCCAAATTCAAACCTTATACAAATCCATAGTGTTGCCTATGACGTGGCTTAGCTCTCTTTTCGATACTCAGTCCTTTTTATCTCAGGGCAGTGCCTACCTCTGGAACCCGTCACTGGTATGGCTCCAGACACTTTCCGATTTCTTCATAGCGCTTTCTTTTTTTTCGATAGGGGCCACTCTCTTTGGTTTTATACGCAGCAGGCAGGAGTTGCCGCATCGCGGTATTTTTTATGGTTTTATCGGATTTATTTTTGCCAATGCAATGCTGCATTTCATGTCAGTTTTTTTGATATGGACGCCGGCCTATTATTTCGACAGCGCCCTGAAAGTGCTGACCGCATTCGTATCCATCACCATGGCTGTAGTTCTGATTTGTTTTTTACCGCAGAGCGTCCCGCTCAAAGAGTCGCCGAAACTTGAACGCGGGCCGATCGAAAAGGAAGCGCGCGACAATCAGGCATTTCTTGATTCCATTGTCGAAAATATACCGGACATGATATTCGTTAAGGATGCGAGAGAACTGCGGTTCGTGCGCTTTAATAAGGCCGGCGAAGAACTTCTGGGTTATTTGCGCGCAGATCTTATCGGAAAGAATGACACGGATTTCTTTCCGAAGGAAGAAGCGGATTTTTTCGCGTTGAAGGATAAGCAGGTGCTGGAGGGCCGCAAACTCGTCGATATTCCCGAGGAGCCCATTCATACACGGTACAAAGGCAAAAGAATACTTCATACAAAAAAAATCCCGATACTTGATGAGAATAATAACCCCATTTATCTTCTAGGTATTTCCGAGGATGTTACGGACAGCAAAGAAAAGGAAGCGGCTCTATTCCAGAAAAATATAGAACTCGCGCGCGCGCAGGCCGAGCGGGAACAGCTGGAACTTTTTACCTATGCGGCTTCGCATGACTTAAAAGAACCGCTCCAGAAGATCATTGGTTTCAGCGATCTTCTGAAAATGCAGGCTGGCGGCAAATTGGATGACGCCATGAGCGACAGCGTGGAACGTATACAAAGCGGTGCTTTACGAATGAACCGTTTGTTCGAGGACCTGGTGCAGTTCTCCCGCGTCACGATTCAGAATTATAATTACGCGCCCGTCGAGCTTCAGGTGGTGCTGGCGGAAGTCCTGTCTGATCTGGATACTCGGATCCGTTCCGTGAAAGCGACGATAGAGGTTGATAAATTACCGCTGGTGTACGCGGACCGTACTCAGATGTACGTCTTGTTTCATAATCTTATTTCGAATGCGTTGAAATTTACGGCGAATTCAAAAATACCGTGCGTGCATGTACGGAGCAGCCCGATTAAAAACGATCGGGTAGAGATCGCGGTAGAGGACAATGGCATCGGATTCGACGAAAAATATCTCGAGAAGATTTTTAAACCGTTCGAGAGACTGCAC
>JAHFFI010000010.1:0-13559 GCA_023248025.1 Candidatus Omnitrophota bacterium | reverse complement strand
TGCACAGCCGTGAAGAGTATGAGGGTAGCGGGATAGGCCTGGCGATCTGCCAGAAGATTGTTTCCAACCACGGCGGGGTGATACTGGCAAAAAGCACCCCGGGAAAGGGCTCAATATTTAAGGTGCAGCTACCAGCAAAGGAGCACCCATGAAAAATTCGAGAAAAAAAGTACTCGTCGTCGACGATGATGCCGAAATGACGCATTTAATAGAAGAGATCCTTGCTAAAGGCGGTTATGACGTGGTCTCGACACACGACGGGCTCTCGGCGATAGAGCGGACCAAGCACGAGCGCATTGATCTCATCCTGATGGACATTCGCATGCCATTTTTTTCAGGGTTTTGGTTCTGTGACGCTTTCAAAAACCGTCCCCAGACCAAAAGTATTCCCATCGTATTCGTTTCATCTCTCTCGAGTGATGAAGACGTAAAAAAAGCCTACCAGATGGGTGGATCGGGGTATCTCAAAAAACCCTTCCGCGCCCAGGAACTTCTGTCCGCCGTCGAGAAAATTTTTGCAAAATCCCCGACTATTTTATAGCAATTTTCCCTCGGCTAAGCTAAAATAACACGGATTTAGTCAAGATTCATTAGTTCAAACAAACTTTATTAAATTCGGGAGCAACTGACGCATGATCTATGGTCGAATAAAGTTGTTTTTCCGCAAGATTTCCATTGCCGCCGCGCTTCTTTTAGCGCCGACGGCGGTTTTTGCGAGTGACGTGGACCTGCGGATTCCGGACCTCCATGAGGGGCACTTCAACTTCTTCGGAGGTTTGAGTGGTTTCCAGATTTTGCTTTATGGAGCGATGGTGATACTCGGGACCGTGGGGTTATCTCTCTACCAATTCATCAAGATCAAGGCGCTTCCCGCACACCGTTCGATGCTCGACGTGGCGGAGACGATTTTTCAGACCTGTACGACCTATCTTAAGCAGCAGGTGAAGTTCCTGGCTATGCTATTTGCGATCATTGCGGTAGCGATGGCCTACTACTTCATCGGGCTTCAGCACGAGTCCATAAAAACCTTGGGTTTCGTTCTCTTCTTTTCTGTCGTCGGTATGGCAGGCTCGACACTCGTCGCCTGGTACGGTATTCGCGTCAATACGTACGCCAACGCTAGGACCGCTTTTGCGTCCTTGCGCGGAATTCCCTGGGATGTTGTCAACATTCCTCTGCGCGCGGGAATGTCCGTCGGACTTTTCCTGATCTCCGTCGAGCTTGTCATGATGGTGACCATACTTCTCTTTGTGCCGCGTGAGATCGTCGGCTATTGCTTCCTTGGGTTTGCCATCGGTGAATCGCTCGCGGCAAGTGCTTTGCGTATCGCGGGCGGTATTTTCACCAAAATAGCCGACATCGGCTCCGATCTCATGAAGATTGTGTTCAAGGTCAAAGAAGATGATCCGCGGAACCCGGGCGTCATTGCCGATTGCGCGGGTGACAACGCCGGCGACTCGGTGGGACCGACTGCCGATGGTTTCGAGACCTACGGCGTGACGGGTGTGGCGCTTATTTCGTTTATCACGCTCGCGGTGAAGGATCCGGCCCTTCAAGCCAAGCTCATCGTCTGGATATTTGCCATGCGTTTCCTGATGGACTTTATGTCGGGCGTTTCTTATTTCATCAACAAGTTCATCTCCGAGAATATGTATAAGGGCGTGGAAAAATTTGATTTCGAGGAGCCGCTGACGCGTCTCATCATGATCGCGACGACACTTTGCATTTCAACTTCTTACGGGATGTCATACCTTCTTATCGGTGACCTTCCGGACCCGACGCTTTGGTGGAAGCTCGCCTCGATTATTACCTGCGGGACTCTGGGAGCTTTTCTTATTCCGGAATTTACCAAGGCCTTTACTTCTTCGCACTCTAAGCATGTTCATGAGATCGTGACGGCTTCACGCGAGGGAGGGGCATCGCTTACGATACTCTCAGGGATCGTGGCGGGTTCTTTCTCGGCCTTCTGGAAGGGTATACTCATCGCAGGCCTCATGTTTGTGGCCTATCTCATATCAGGGATGGGGCTTCAAAACATCATGCCCCACGCCTCGGTTTTTGCTTTCGGCCTCGTTGCCTACGGTTTTCTTTGCATGGGCCCGGTGAACATCGCCGTGGATTCCTACGGCCCTGTGACGGACAACGCCCAATCGATATTCGAATTGTCACAGACGGAATCTATCCCCGGGATTGAAAAGGAGATAGAGAAAGATTTCGGATTCAAGCCCAACTTTAAAACAGGCAAGCACTACCTCGAGGCCAATGACTCGGCCGGCAACACGTTTAAGGCCACAGCCAAACCTGTGCTTATTGCTACGGCCGTTGCGGGCGCGACGACGATGATCTTTTCCATCATTCTTCTTCTTCAGGAGCATCTCCGTGCGGGGGCTATTGCCGCTGCGGTGGGCGGAATAGTTCCCGAGAACATCGGGGAGATCTTGTTACACGAAAAACTTTCGCTTACGTCGTCGCCGATCCTCCTGGGTTTTCTCTGCGGCGGGGCGGTGATCTACTGGTTCTGCGGAGCTTCGATCCAGGCTGTCACCACAGGCGCTTATTCTGCCGTTGAATACATCAAGAAGAATATGAATCTTAATATGAAGGAAGCCAAGCGGGAAGATTCGATCACCGTCGTCCGGATCTGCACCGAGTATGCTCAGAAGGGGATGTGGAATATTTTTCTGGGACTCCTCGCCTTCACACTGGCCTTTGCGCTTTTCGACCCGTATTTCTTCATCGCATACCTCATGGCCATCGCGGTCTTTGGACTTTTTCAGGCGATGTATATGGCCAATGCGGGTGGTTCCTGGGATAACGCGAAGAAACTCGTCGAGGTTGATTTCGGGGAAAAGAATACCCCAGTTCATGCCGCGACGATTATTGGCGACACGGTGGGAGACCCCTTCAAGGATACGACTTCTGTTTCCCTTAATCCGATTATCAAATTCTCGACCCTCTTCGGCATGCTTGCCGTTGAGATCGCGATCAAAATGAACGCGGCGACGACACGCATTTGTGGGACTGTCTTCTTTCTCGCGGGGCTCTTTTTCGTCTGGAAGTCCTTTTATGGAATGCGGATCCCAGAAAAAGTCAAAGCCTAACGGGGCATAGTCTAGAAGGCTTAAATACTTCTTAATGCGCTTAAATTTGCTTAAAAACCAAATGACGCGTTTGCTTGGTATTTCTCCTCATATCGTGTAAACTTTCCTGATACATTTTCCGAAGGGTGTTTTGTACCCAGTTTTCATAGGAGACAATAAAAGCCGGTATGCATTCCATAGTGAATAAGGTCGTAAAAACAACTTCCGCATTATTGGTCGTATGTTTTGTTTTTCAGGAAGTTTCTTTCGCGAATCCCGATCTCAGACCCTTGACGTTTCTTCCCAAAAATGACGTCTCTCAGGCAAAAAAGAGATTGGCGCTGCCCGAGTCCGTTGCGCGAATAGAAGATGCGTGGTTTTCAGGCGACAAAATGGTTTATCTCATACAGGACTCCCATTCCAATCCCACGGGGCAATTGAATGTAGCCACAATATTGGACACTGTATTTTCAGAGGACAGACGACAGACGACAGATGACAGAATAAAATATGTTTTTTTAGAGGCCGGCGCTGGCAATGAATCCCTGTCGGATTTAAGGACGCTCGTTTCGCCGGACGAGACTAAAAGAATCGCCCGTTCCTTGGTGTGGAACCTGAAACTGCAGGGGAGTGAATACTTCGATCTGACATCTAAAAAAGAATTTGTCCTGTGGGGCGTAGAAGACATGGCGCTTTACCGTGAAGCGCTCGAAGCCTACCGCGAAGTAGCTAAAAAAAGAGAAAAATTCACGGACTATCTCGATAAGATTAAAGCAGCGCTTGCCGTCCTTAGACCAAAAATACTCAACCCATTCCTGGAACAATTTCTCTCGTCCAAAGAGGCTTTCGACGCCGAAAAGACCTCTTTCACGGATTATTTTGAACTCCTGAAACAACAGAAAGAAAACCTTAAGATCCAGACCCCGTATCCGGCTCTGAAATTATTGGAAGAACTTAAATCGCTCGAATCGAAGATCAATTTTGAAAAAGCCGCCGTTGAACAGAATTCGCTCTTGGGATCTCTCACGGAAAAGGATAGGGCGGAGCTGGGAGGAATGTACGGGCCTTCGAAGCTCTCAACCAAAGACAAGAAGGAAATGGAAGGATTCTACGCGCTTTTGGAAGAAAAAGCCGGCCGCGCTAGAGCCGAAGAACGTCCAGAACTATCAAAATATCTCAATTATCTTAAAGCAGCGCGACACATGGATTGGGAAGACCTCTTGAAAGAAAAAGCGGCGCTGGAGAAAGAGATCCTAAAAGGCCTGACGCTCAACGCGGATGAAGCGGCTTTTGTCCTGACCTACGAAAACCTAAGTATCTTAAAAAAACTGCTTAATCTCACCGTCACGCCGGAAGAGTATGCCATGTATCGCCAAAGAAAAGATTCATTCCGTTTGGAAAGCATGACCGGTTTCCTGAACGAAAAGATCAGAGAATCCGGCGACCACTATGACAAAGCGCTTTACCTGGAAGACGGTTTCCAGGACACGGTCGGAGTATCCGAGCATTTTTATGAGCTGACCTACCAAAGAGACCGGAAGTTTATAGAAAATATGTTGAGTCGTCTAGCGGGTGAATCGACGGATAAAAAATCAGCCGTTCTCATCACCGGCGGGTATCATGCGCCGAGTCTCAAAGCGCTTCTGAGACAAAATAATATTTCTTATATATCCATCCTTCCGCAAATCTCCGTCGAGACAAACCAGAAAAAATATGAAACCGTTCTCTTGGGCGGCCAAAGGCCATTGCCGGGCCCTGCTTTAAACATCGTACGGAATCATTTGATGGCCCCACGCTTCGGCAGGGAAGCTTTTGTGAACGCGATAGGACCGAACGCACTGCCTAAGGGTGCCAGGCTTACGTCTGTCCCAACGGTGCGGGCAGACGACCTGCAATACCCTGGCAGCGGGAGAGAGGAAGGCCCATGGCGCGACTGGAAAACATTTGAAGCGCGCACGCGTTATCTTGAGAAGATGACGGTTTTGGATAGCAGTAATCGATTTATGCCGCGCTTTAATTCTGAATACCGTTACATCGCCCTTGAGAATCTAAAAAAAAGCGTGTCACAACTCGAACGTAGCACTTTGGAGCGCTCTCTTAGCGAAGAGGAAAAAGATGAATTGTTGAGAAAAAAAGACCTGCTCAACCTTTATCCAAAGGCTGTGAATAATTTAATGAAGCTTTTAGAGCACACAAATTTATTTCCGGAAGGGGTGGATGAGGTCCTCGAACAGCTTATCATCGTCGGTGTTTACACTCGTACGATGCTTCTTTACCCCAGTCATTCTAAGGAATATATAGGAGGACTTGCACGGCGCTCGCCTGCGCGTCGCGTGATTTATGTACCGATCCGTTTTTATGCCACGATGGATATAAATGACCCTATGATGAGGGAAATGGCGGCCGAACCCATACGTGTCAATCTCGAACGTTACCGTTTGAAGGATGCGTTGAAGAATGAGCCGTATAATATTCAGCGTAACAGGCTTCAGGAGTTTGATAAAAGTCGCAGGTCCCTGATCTCACCCGCTAACCAAGCTAGTTGCGCTAGCCTCCGAAAAAAAATTTATGCGAAAGATAAGAAGATCATTAAGGGTTTCCGCCGCATGATAGAGAGAGATTTCAATAAATTAAAAAAAATCAAATACAGCGTTTCCGATTATGGGGGCGTTCTCGCATCGGGCACCAGGGAAGAGCATCTCGCTATGCGAGAAAAATATATGATAACACATCCCGGAGACCGAGACATACCAGGTCATCTTCAGATTGCGGCAGAGGACCTGGTTTTAAGGGCGCTTGCCGTAGGAAGTCCCGCGCTGGCCCGTGAAATTGAAGAGTATATGTATAATTTATTTTTTGAGTTGAGCCTACAGGATTCGGGGCCGCTTCTTATGCAGCGTGTAATTTTATATTTGAAAATACTTATCCGAGTTGGAGATTATAAAAAGCTCATGAGGGTTCTTGAAGATCTCGAAGAAGGCATCCTTTATAAGTCGGATGATAATAGAAAGACCATTCTAATTGAAGATCGAGGCGAAAGCCGTTTCTTCATAAACTGGGCTGAGGGATACGAGTTCCGCGAATGGATGGAAGACCTTCTTTCAAATCACCAAGCCGCGATGACCAATCCTGAAAACAGACGGCGTCTTGGGATTATACGGGCTGTTGCGCTTCAAAAATATGATGCCATCATCAAAAGATGCGCTAACGTCAAGTCAGGCGATAGCACCGGCGCCCGGTTGTCGCTTGTGGCTGAACGCGTAAATTCAAATGCACAGGCATTGATGTTATTGCAATTGGAACAGCGCATTAACGAAGTGCTCTCAGATAAAAGAACTAGTCCTGATGATGTTATGGCTGTAAAGCTGGAGTATGGTTCTGATGTGTCTGAGGAGACTCTGTGGCGCGCAGTGTTAGATGGGCAAGACCCAAGCTACTTTATCTCCGGCAACGTCACCACCTACAAGTTCGTGGTCGACCGCCGTCTCTTGGATGCTGAAAATAGTCAGCCTTTAAGAGATTTCGTGAGCCACCTATTTACAAATGTGGGCAGAAACGCAGACCCGCAAAAACTTGCGGATCAAGCATTGGCAGGCGCAAGACTTTCGGGGCAAGCACAATCGGCTTCTATCGCTGACAGCACACTTTGGAATAAGAGCACGAATCACTTACTCGTGTTGGGCCAGAGAGCCAAGAATGGCTCAACAGAGGCGATGGGTAGTCTGGCCCGGTATCTTAAACGTAATCATGCGTACATGCGAAAAAATGCCGCAATATGGCTCGGGGAAGCGGGCGTGCAGGCACACGATTATGCACCTCAGATAGCGCCGCTTCTAAAAGACCACTTCTATCAAGTTAGGCTTGAGGCTTGCAAGGCGATCGAGAAGATGGGTGTCAAAGAAGCCGATTATCCCGAGATCGCAGCGAATCTTATGGTTTTATTGAAAGATCGCTCTCCCGAGGTTAAAAAATATGCCCGCCAGGCGCTTTATAAAATATCGCCCGAAGGCACTCGTCCAGGCGCTTTGGAAGACCTCGCGAAGGACGCGAAAGTGCCTGTGAACCGTCTGACAAAGGAATTTTTGGACGTCTATCCTGAGGCCGAATGGCAGATACTTTCGTACTTCTACGGGATACAGGCGCCTTATTATGGACACCGTTATAATTTGATAGAAAAAGAACTTCGGGCTAAAGGAAATAAACTCAAAGCCCTTTCCTGTCGGCGCTATCTCACCGTGCTGTTTATGAAACATACGTTGACCGGCCGTGAAAAAGTCGCCAGGAAGGTTGGAACGAATCCTGCAAATGTAACCGATGAATTGATCACAAGACTTGATCCGGATATGCGCGTATTCCTTTCTTATGATTACGGGATAGGGCAAAGACGTCTGAACAACAGAGAATTAAAAAAAGGAATCGGAGCAGAGCTTAAAAAACAGGGTTTGATGGCTAAAGACAAAAAATTTAATAACAATGCACTAACGGCCCTTCGTACTAAGACCATCGATAGAATTAAACAGCTGCTTTCAGGTCCTTATGATGGTCTTGCGGTGCTGGCTCAAGTCACGGGTTTGCGGAAAGAGCAACTGACCCAAGCGAGATTTTGGGCGCTTAAACCCTCGCAGCGTCGTGCAATACAGATGCATTACGTGCGGGATGGAGGTCCTGCACAGACGCCTGCAGAGATTGTTAAAGTCCTTCATGGAGAAGGGATTCTTCGAAAAGGCGGAAATAAACCCTATGCTATCGTGACGATGCGGCGTCTCGTGCGACTGGGTCTCAGAAACCTCAGGATTTACGAAGATGGGCTTCACCGGTTGGCATCCGAAGTGCATTTAAAGAGAAATGAGATAAAACAAAATTTCTTAAATCTATCCGCAGTGGAGGCTGAAGTCCTGGTTCTGACTTATGGCATGGGTGAGCCAAGGCTGGCTGATGACGAAGCCATCGCTAAAAAACTGGCTCAAAAAGATACTCTAGGCCGTTTCGGAGCCGTTGGCACATCCTCCATTCCGCATCTTAGAGAAGCCGCAAAAAAAAGACTTTTGGGACTTCTGCCTGCGGCCAAAAATGTGGTCTCGGCTGATAGAATTTTTCAGTTATTTCCGGATTTTGCTGAAATTCATTCGCCTTTTAAGCGGAATGAGCCTCGTGTCCGCCATTTTGAATCAGACTTTATTCATCTTTCAGAGGATAAACTTTACCAGTTTATTTTGTCAATGTATGCAGGTCCGCGTTCGATCCTCGAAAAAAGAGAGGAGATTGCTTACAGTTATTACGTATTGAATGGCAATGAATATGAATTTATTGTGGATATTTATTCGGGTGCGGGCATCAGAATATCGCAAAGAGATAAAGACACCCACAAAGTGAGTGTCGTAAAAAACGTTGTGGGAGACGCCACCGTCCAAAAGATCCGTAAATTATTATCAGGACAGGTGCTGAGAGTCGCCGATGCGGGCGCGCGATTGGCGGTTTCGGAAAGCGCGCGCGTATATGGAGAAAGTGTTGTTTTGTCGGATTGGAACATGGCAAATTTTAAGCGTGATCTTGATCCGCTGATAGCAACCCTGGATGAAAACTCCGTAGCGTTGGACATGTCTGCGGGTACGGGGGGTGCGTCGCTTTATATTTTGAATAAATTAAGACGGCGACGCATCAATATAAATAAATTGGTATTAAGCGAGGTAGATTTCCCAATGGCTAAAGATTTCTTTGAGCACGCGAAGCTTAAAGTTGCGCCATACCGGGATGTAGTTGCCAAGCCGATAGAGTTTTATATACTGCCTTTCAATAAAACATCAAAAGCCTACGCTGAGATTACGGATTATGTGTCTGCTGGTACCGTGACGCATGTTTTTTGGGAAAATGCGATCCATCTTGTGCCTTCGAAGCAGCGGCTCGCGGCTTTGCAGGGTGTTTACAATGCGTTGGTTCCAGGTGCAGGATTAAATGGTCGTAATGTTATTTTTGGTAGCGGGAACATTTCGCCCAAAAGACCGGGCACGATATTACTCGACGATATTTTTAAGCGCACGCATGACATAGCTATTCAGATTATTCAATCGGATGACAAATATCGAACGCTTCGAGAGCAACTGCATGAAAGATTCCCCGAAAAAGGTTTTGTCGGAGAAACCGAAAAGCCCAGATCCGCTTTCTTGCCTCCTTCTCCGCAAGAAGAGGATATTGTCAATGACTTGCGCGCGGTCGGTTTTGATGTGTCGGTCGTTAATAAAGAAACAGTCATTGAAAAAGAAGACGTGAGACCATTCATTACGGGTGTACCGGATTATGTGGCCATGAATTTCCCTGAGCTCATGCTCATTGGTCAGGAGACACGCGACGAGATATTGAGACGTGCCTTAGATGCCGTTTATGAAGAAAATGGCAATAAACCCTTCATGATGCATTGGACGAGTTTCCAAGCAGCAAAACCTCAAGGCGCGCGGTTGGCCAGTCGTAGGTCTAAGTCCCATGGCGTGAGTGACCGTGAAAATGACTATCAAGCGGGGGTAGCTGACAAAAGAGATAGAGATGCAAGAAATCTTATCTCGCGGGCACGAAAGATTAAAGAAAGCGCACCCACACGCGGTACTACACGGCCGAGTCTTTCGGAGCGTATGACATTGCTTAAAAAATGGATTTCGGATATGCGGAAAGGCTTATATGATAATCAACCGACGCCGTTATGGCATGAACTCCGCTTAGCAAAGGAAAATATTTATTTTGAGTTGGGAGTATTATTGCGTAAGCAGGCGACGCTATACAAACAGGGGAGTTTCTTTAAAGAAGGCCTTCAATTCTTCAACAAGTCACAGTTGCTCTTCTTAAAAATTTTAGAGCATGCTGAGAACTCAGCGGCCTCTCGTGAGATCATACTTGCGCGGCTAGGGAGTGCTGAGACGCACTATCAATTAGCACTGAAATTTACCAAATCGGAACAATCAGAAAAACATAAAACACAAGGTCAAGTTACAGCAGCTTTGCAAATCCTACAAATGATTTCGGAGGATGAAATAAATCAATATTTTGAAATTCCGGAGCCGATTATTTCGCGCAAGAATAATTTATTGCAACAATTATCACTGCTTCAGACGCCTGGTGCGCGGCTCGCGAAAAACTCTGTGTATACATTAAAACCGGAGTTTGGCACGGCGGCTCAATTGTATGATTCTAAAACGTTATCCCAGTGGAGGCAAAATAATCCAAGTGATATTTTACTCACGGTTGTAAGGCACGGTGAATCAAATGCTAATTTATTTCAGTATGTGCAATCGTATTTGGGGTATTCGCCGTTAACGCACAAAGGTTTGAGACAGAAAAATACGCTGACTCGTTTTTTCAAACGTCGGGGAGTAACCTTCGACCGAGTCTTGTCCAGTGATCTCGAGCGCGCTTATATGACAGTTTACCCCACAGCCAAACGGCATGGTCGGACGGTCGAGACATTGGCGCGCCTACGGGAAGCGGCCGTACTCCCAATTTCAGGCGTGCCGAAAGCAGACTTCGCGAACGTATACAACGACTACATGGGGCGTTTTATGAACGATCCTTCAAAATTTGAAGTTCCCGGATATTCAGGAAAGCGTGCTAAATTTTATTTAGATAAATTATTACAAGAGGAACTCCCTGAACGATGGGAAAATAACGTGCTGGTCGGCACTCACGGTATAACAGAGATTCTGATGCTTATGTCGGCGCTGGGTATTCCCTATGAGGAGTATCGGGCTATCTTAAATCAACTGGTATCGCCACCCGACGCCGGCATAATGGCGCTTGCTTACAATAGAACGGAAAATAAATGGCGGATCTTGCTTAAACCGGACAATTCCTATCTTTCAAAAGCTCTGCGTAGAACGTATGATGAATCCGGGGCCACGATTTGGGATAAATTTACATTTTACGCGAAAGCAATTTATCGGCTAATTTTTATGCGATCATCCAAGGTTGCAGACCAGTTGTCCGATTATCTTCCTTATGTTCCGCCGTTCATAAGCCCTTCCCCGCGGGTCAAAAAATTCATTGTGAAAGATCTTGAAAGACAACAGACGCGGGATAGAGAATCAGAAAACGACTCCGGCGCGCGTCTTGCATCCGTAATTGGCCAGCTTCCGATGAAAGTGGGACTTCGATATCTGAGTGGATTTCAGGCATTTTTAGATTCTACAAATGAAAAAAAGGTTCTTACCGAGAATCTTAGTAAGCTCTTAGGCCCTTTACCTCGCCACGATAATTTCTTGGACGTCGGCGCCGGAACGGGGATATTGGCCGAGAAAATATCCACGATGTTTAGACAGGGTACTGCGCTGGAAATTAATCCAGAAGCGAGTAAGCAGCTAACGGATAAAGCAATCCCCAACTTATTCATAGTCAATAAAGCGTTACAGGATTTTAAACCTCAGTCGCCATATGACCTGATCCTGGTGTCACACATGCTGTACTACCTTGAGGAGCAAGAAAGATATAAACAAATTAAAAGGATGCTGGAATGGTTGGCTCCCGAAGGTCGCATGATGATCGTGTTAAATTCTGAAACAAACAGAGTTGGCACATATGGTGAGTTTATGCGCCAATTTGCCGAAAAGCGTGTGAACGTAGGGACGGTTCATCTGGAGGAAGTCTTGAGAGCCCAAGGATCGAAGGTGAATACTGAGCTCGTGAGCGCCGAAATCGCAAATAAAGATCTAGAATCTATGATACAGATATTGCTCTTTCTTTTGCAGGACCCGGCTGAAACTTTGGACGAAAAAAAACTTCAAGAGATTCGCGAATATGCTAAACAGTTATGGGATGAAACGCGAGGTGAATATCGTCTGGAACTTCCGCAGGAAATCTTAATTGTACAGATTTCACTGCGACAGTTTTACCTCTCGCAGCTTTTACAGGCTTTGTCCTTAAAGCGGTCTTATGCTGAACAATCCCAGTATGTGGCTCAACAGCTGAGAAAACAGTTTGTGGATACCAACACATTGACCTTTGCTCAATTGATCGCCGGTCTTAAAAACCTCTTAAACGAAGATGATGCAACCGACGAACGTTTATGGGCCGTGATTAATTATCTTTATGAAATTTATTTCCGCAGCGTGCGCCATGTTGTCAAGCGTTCGGTGCTGGTAACAAACCCGGAATTGATCAAGATGGCCATTCTCTCAGAGATTAAAGCTATGGTTAATAAAATGAAAGAAAAATATCCTGAGTCAGAGATGTATTTCTCATACGAAGGGCGGATATTTATTGCTAGTTCGATATCGGACATGATGCCGTTGGCGCTTAAGGCAGCTGATTCGGTAGAGATGGTGGTTGAGGGGATAGAGGACGAAAATGAGGCGATGGCGTACATTCTAAAGATCTCAGAACTTTTTAAAAGAAATGAAAGTCCAGCCAAATCAGACGAACAGCCAAAGATCATCAGCGCAGATGCGATTACGTTTGTCACAATAGTGTTTGGCATTCAGCACATAGAGGGTACCCTCGTCGTCGGGAACTCAGTTTTGACCGTAACCAGATCCAAAAATGACGGTTTTGTAGACATCTACTCATATGGGCGGATCATTCAAAAGAGCGTAAGCTACAAGAATGTGGGAACGACCAACGGTTTGATACAGAAACCGAATAAAATAGAGCTCGAGCTTACTATGAGTGACTTGAAACAGATGATAGAGAAATCCGACGAAATTATCGAAGAAAACCGTCCCGTTCAAGCGCTGGATAATGTAAAAGCAACCGGCGTGATCGATCTTGCACCGTATAATAAGTACCCGTTGCTTTTTGATACGTTAGCGGAGCTATTGGTAGAAAAATTAAAGCTTGCGCATGGCCGGAAGTGGGGTGAGAACGCGGTATTTCTGCTGCAAGGGCCTGAGGTTCTTAAAGACCGCATCGTCAAAAAAATAGAGTCGCTTTATCCGGGGCAGGATTTTATTTTTGCAGATGTAAATAAGCTCTCACCTGAGCAAAGAGCACACATAGCTGTTCTCACCACTCCTGACTCAGAGATCAAGTTCGGCTTTCCTGGCGCTCGGTATTTCTTCATAGAAACAATCGGAGAAAAAGACCTACCCAATTTATTGCCTGGTATATGGGGCGTTTTGACCGCCTCGCGTCTAGAAACGCTAGAGGCCGCAGATGAGGGTTTTGGACAGTTTAGAGCAAAGACTGAAACTATTCTTGGTCATTCGATAAAAAATGTGAGCGAATTCATTGCCGTATTAAATGGCGACCGCACCCATGCCTCACGCTACGCATTGCCGCCCATTGTACGCTCCCTCAATAAATGGATACAGGGCGCACGACTCGCCACCCAAATGACTCGCCAATCCGCCTAAAAAATCGCTCTCGGTTCTATTAATCCAGGTAACCGACGGGTCCTGTCAAAGGACGAGGTCTATTTGTCTCCGCCATCAAATCGCACGAGCGATTTGTGGACGGATCCGTCCTCTGGCGGACTCGCCGTCTATTAGCGGCTCCGGGCAAATA
>JAHFFI010000069.1:6542-7513 GCA_023248025.1 Candidatus Omnitrophota bacterium | reverse complement strand
ACCTTGTTTCATTTGAAGAGGCCGTGCGGCATTTTGAGGGCCGCTGTATCGTTAAGCCTGTGGATAATTCGGGCAGTCGCGGAGTTTTTTTTCTAGAACCTCACATGGCAGATAGAGCTGTGTACTACGAGCAAAGCCTAACTTTTTCCAATGAGAAAGCGCTTCTCGTGGAAGAATTTCTGGAGGGGATAGAATACACGGTGGAAGCTTTTTCTTACGGTGGAAAACATTCTTGTCTCGCCTTATCCGACAAGAAAAAAAAGCCCGGACAATATCGCGTCGCGACAGAACTGTGTTATCCGCCGGCGCTCAACGAAAGGGACACGACTCGGCTGAAGCAGACCGTCTTTCGTGCGCTGGACGCGATTGGTCTGAAATCAGGCCCGTCTCATACCGAGCTTATTTTAACGTCTGAAGGTCCTAAAATCGTTGAAATTGGACTGCGCGGAGGTGGTTTTAATATTTTCTCTAAAGTGATCCCTCTCGTCAGCGGTGTGGACGTCGAAGGTGAGACCATCAGGTTGGCTATGGGGGTGGAACCAGCCATTGAGGCCAAATACCAGAAAAGCTGCGTGCTCCGATTTTTTGTAGCGCGTCCGGGTATTTTGAGGCAGATTATTATTGATCCAAGCGTCGCCGCCATGACGGACGTGGAATACGGTTTTTTTGTAAAGACGGGAGAGATAGTGCCGGAGCTCAAAACAGATGGGGATAGGACGGGGTATTTATTGGCTTGGGCGTCTACGCGGCAAGAGGCGTTATCAATGGCGGATTGTCTGGAATCGTGTGTTCATTTTCAAGTGGATGAGGAGCGTTAAAATGAGTCAGCGTATGGTGTACAAAAAAATCAATCGGGCTAGTCCCGCTTTGTTGAAAGCGTTTTGTGGAATCTCCACGTCGCTCGTCTCAGACGCGATGTGCCGACTTAACGTGCTCCGCCCCGAGATCCACACGATCGGCGCACAGCATCG
>JAHFFI010000069.1:0-6532 GCA_023248025.1 Candidatus Omnitrophota bacterium | reverse complement strand
GGCATCTGCAAAACAGCGTCTGGGGCGCCATTCACACCAAGGCCGCGCTGAAAAAAGGCATTGCCGCCGTGATCGTGGACGGATCCATTCGCGACGCGGATGAAATTTGCCAGATGGGCCTACCCGTTTACTGTCGTGCCACATCCCCGGGAGGTCCACATAAAGGGTGGGGCGGGCACATCAACGTTCCGGTCTCCTGCGGCGGGGTAGCAGTCTGCCCAGGAGACATTATCGTGGCTGACGGGGACGGCGTCGTGTGTGTGTCGCTTCATCGCGCGGAAACAATTTTACGTGAAGCCAAGACTGCCGTGTTGCGGGAAAAGAAATGGACGGACGCGCTCGAGGCCGGAAAGAGTACCGTGTCGATCCTGGGCTTGGACAAAAAAATAAGACAGTTGGGCGTCAAATGGATGAACAAAACGTATGAAAGTCATTGATTTTCACACGCATCTGCCGCTTAAGCAGAATTCTGCGGAGCAGGCGTTTACCGCGTACCGAAAGGAACTCGACCGCAGCGGCACCGAGAAGGCCGTGTTGCTGCCGCTTGTTCGCGATCGCATCGGTAACAAAAGCATTGCTCAAGCTTGTCGTCGTGATCCGAGAATCATCGCTTTTGCGGCTCTCGATCCGCGCTCGTCTTCGGCGGTGGGTGAACTTAAGCGCGCAGTTGAAAAATATGGGCTACAAGGTGTGAAATTGCACCCACGCCTGGAAAATTTCAGCGTTCTGTCGAAACCTGTTTTAAAAGTTGTTCAGGCAGCGGGTCGCCTCGGTGTTCCGGTACTGGTATGCGCTTTTCCAGACTCGGCGCTTTTGTCACGCGGAAATACACCTGTGTCTTTCGGAGCGCTTGCAGAGCATTGTCCGGAGACGCAAATTGTTCTCGCTCATGCCGGGGGCCATTATGTAATGGACGTTCTTATGATGATTAAGAAACATAAAAATCTGCATATGGATATTTCTTTCTCATTATCCTATTACGCGGGTAGTTCCGTTCCACAGGATATCGTTTATGCGGTGAAAAGTTTACGCGGCGAGAGAGTATTTTACGGGTCAGATTTTCCGGAACGCGGTATGGAAGAGGCGATTGGGCTTGCGCGACGATTATTTGAAGAAAATAACGTTGAAAAGGAAACACAGCAAATGGTATTTTTTAAAAATGCCTCATATTTTCTGAGTAAAGGGCGGAGACTAAGGTGGATGCCGGAAGTATAAAGAAAATTTTGTCCTTGTACGAGGGGCGTCTTGACCGCTTTGGCATCGACGTGAAAACGGTAGGATGGCGCGACAGAGTGCAGCAGGCATTGAGGTTTAAGGTGCTGGCGGAAGTGGGTCTTGAGCCGGGTTCTTCCGTGTGCGACGTGGGGTGCGGTCTCGGAGATATGTACGCATTTTTTAAGAAAAAACGGCAGTACGCTTCGCTGCACTATTCTGGGATTGATATTTCTCGGCGTTTTATCGAGGTGGCTAGTCGCCGCTTCCCGGCAGGTGACTTCCAGGCGACAGATATTCTCAGCCGGAATTACCGCGAACAAAAGGATTATTTTTTAGTTTCGGGTATGTTCAATATCCGTGTGAAGAATAACCGCGAATGGGTGCAGGCGTCACTCAAAAAAATGTTCCGGCTGTGCCGCAAAGCGGTGGCTGTCAACTTTACCTCGTCGCACGTGGATTATGAAAACCCATTGAATTTTCATTATTCACCTGAGGACATATTTTCCACTTGCAAGACACTGACGCGGTTTGCGACGTTGCGGCATGACTACCCACTTTGGGAATTCACAGTGTATTTGCACAAAAGATAAATGGAAACTATGCGGCTTATGAGTTCATTTAAAATTGCCGGCAGAGGCATAGGGGATGCGCATCCCGCTTTCATCATTGCCGAAGCCGGGTCAAATCATGATGGGAGGTTTTTGGTTGCCAAGCGGCTCATCAATATCGCGGCCGAATGTGGCTGCGACGCGGTGAAGTTCCAAAGTTTTAAAGCGGACAAAATAGCGAGCCGTTTTGCGCATCCAAAAGCACGATTAAACGACCGGCAGTTTTCAAAATACGGTAAAAGCGTGCACGAATTGTATAAAAATATTGAATTGCCCGATGCGTGGATTCCCAAACTTATTGCGCATGCGAAGAAGAAAAAAATTATTTTTTTGTCTACACCTTTTGACGAAGAGTCGGCCGACTGGCTTGAAAAATGCGGCATGCCCGCATTCAAGGTCTCAAGCTATGAATTTACGCACCTACGGCTTATCGATTATCTGGCTCGGAAGAAAAAGCCGCTTATGCTTTCTACGGCGATGGCCACGCTGCCGGAGATACGGGCTTCGCTGGTCGTGGCGCACCGGGCGGGTGCTTCAAAAATCGCCCTCCTTCACTGTGTCGTCGGGTATCCACCCCGCTTTGAAGATTTGAACCTCAAGGCAATTACGCTGATGCGACGGGAATTTCCGGTGCCTATCGGTTATTCGGATCATTCGAGGGGTCTTGCGGCCCCGCTGGCGAGCGTGGCGTTGGGCGCCAAAATCGTCGAGAAGCATTTTACACATGATAAGAATGCGCCCGGCCCTGACCATTTTTTTGCGCTTTCGCCAGAGGAGCTGCGCACGATGGTTCGAGGAATCCGGGAAACCGAAGCGGCACTCGGAGGCGAGCAAAAAGGTGTTTTCTTTTCCGAAAAAGTCCATTACCAGCGCGGCCGCAGGGGGCTTTATGCGAAAACGGACCTTGTGCCAGGCCAGAAGGTCATGCCGTATCAGGTGGATGTGCTGAGGCCCAGGATAGGAATCGGTGCTGAGCGCTATTTTGAAATTCTTGGCAGGACGATTTCCCGACGTGTCAGTTCTGGTAGCCCCCTGCTTGAGAAAGATCTTAAAGGAAGATCATTCTGATGGTAAAAAATCCTTTTCTCGAAAAAACTCCCGATGTTCTTGACTGCACACTAAGGGATGGAAGTTACGTCATTGATTACCGTTTTACGCTGGAAGACGCGCTCATGATAGCGGTGTGCCTGCAGCAGGCCGGTGTCCGGTGGATCGAAATTGGACACGGCCTCGGAATTGGCGCGTACGCATTGGATAAAACCAAAGATCTTTTACCGGACAAGGCCTATTTGGAAATGCTATCGCCCATGGTGAAAGAGTCGCGGCTGGGAGTATTCTGTATTCCCGGTATCGCGACACTCAAAGATTTAAAGCGGGTCGCGCGTTCGGGCGCTTCTTTCGTGCGCATCGGTGCGGACATCGACAGCACGAAAAAAATGGAGTCCTTTGTAAAAGAGGCAAAATTTCTCGGGTTAGTTGCTGCGGCGAATTTCATGAAAAGCTACGCCTACGATAAACACTATTTTTTGGCGCAGTGCGAAAAAGTCGCCGCGTGGGGAGCGGACTGCGCGTATCTCGTTGACTCGGCCGGCGGCATGTTTCCTGAGGAAGTGAGCTCCTACATCAAGCACGCCAAACAACGGTGCGGGATACCGATCGGTTTTCATGGGCACAACAACTTGAACCTTGGGGCCGCAAACTGTCTGGCTGCCGTGGAGGCCGGTGCTGTGATTATGGATGCCACGCTGCAGGGGATGGGGCGGAGTGCCGGAAACGTGCAGATCGAGAGTCTTGTTGCGATTCTGCAAAAGAAAGGTGTGCTTTCGCATATTGATCTCTTTAAAATATTAGACGTGGGCCAGAACATCGTGCGACCTTTTATGCAGAACAAGTCCGGGATCACAAAAAATGGCACCGTGCTGGGGTACAGCCGTTTCCACTCCTCGTTTTTACCGATAGTTTCCCGCGTGGCCGAGAGTGTACGTGAAACACGCCTGGCTCGGCTTCTCGTTGAGATTGGAAAAGAGAATCAGGTGAGTGTCACCGACGAAACTGTGCGGACAGCGATTCGAGCCCTCCGGAAAGGACGTGTTTCATCCTCAACATTTGAAGAGAAGGACCTACGTGTTCTGGAAAAAGGACTGGGAGCTTTTTCGCGTATGCCCTCGCTCAAGGGCTGGAAAGCAATGACGCATGTGTTGCAAAGAATGGAGTCTTTGAAATGCAAAAGCGGGAAGCTCACGGTTTTGGCAGTCTCCGGCGCTTTTTCTGCGAATGTCAAACAGACACGTTTTCCATTTCTACGGGAATCAGCAGGTTATGTGATTGGAAATGCAGAGCCGTGTTCGGCTGACGATGCCGCGCATATTTTTAAACTAGTGGATGGTCGCGTCGATTATGTGGCGATCGACCGGGATCATGAGGGGAGTCGAACCCTTGATCTCGAACGACTTGCAAAAAAATTCCTAAAACGTACAAAGTGGTTTCGCTATCGTGATTTGCATGCCTGGTCCAGCGGAATAGTTCAACTTGTCCGCCAGTTTCCGGGTAAGCGGGTAAAACTGATCGGAGACGAAGAGTTCCTTTTTTATTTGAAGCAGAGTTTTGAGGCGTGGCAGTTTAAGACAGAAGTCTGTGATCTTAACGAAAAAATCAGCGAAGACTGTACGCTGGTGCTGGCTTCACGCCGACCTTTGCGTCATTTGCCTGCGGTTGGTCCGCAAGTTTGTGTACTGGATGCCACAGCACTTTCTTTGACCGAAAAACAGATTCGTCAATTTAGAAAATCGAAGGCCAGCGTAGTCCGTTTTGACGGCAGGCTTGGCGTAATGTTTGAAATTGAGTCTCTTGTGGCGACGCTGCATTTTCATGAAAAGGTAATGGGTTCACATCTTTTGGATGGTTTCAAACTAGTCGCCGGAGGCGTGATGGGTGAGAAGGGTGACATCGTCGTCGATTCTATCTCGAATCCAGTCAGGATCTTGGGCGTCGCGGATGGCAAAGGAGGGCTGTTGAATGTTAACCGCTCGGGCCGTTTCGGCGGACGTGTTCAGACCACTCTTAAATTTCTTGCTAGCAAACGCTTAAATGAAAGCTGGTTTTCCAATGACGGTTGAAGAGAGTGTCGAGACACGGCAGGGCATGAGTCGCGCGCAAAACATTGTAAAGGATGTCGCATTTTATACGTCATCAGTGATGCTGACGCAGCTTGTGACGGTAATTGTTGCGCTTCTGACGCGACGTTTTCTTGGCCCTGTGCAGTTCGGTGTCTGGGCATTCGTACAAACCATATTGATGTACTCTGAACACTCGCATCTAGGCACGCTGTCTGCTGTATCGCGCGAGATCCCGTTCTATAAGGGTAAGAATGACGCCGAAAAGGTCGATGTTATCAAGAACACGGTGTTTTCATTCTCAATAGTGACGTCGCTTGTGACTTCTGTTGCGATAGCCGGTTATGCTCTATGGTCGAAGGCAAAGATGCCTAAGGAGCTTTTTGTTGGTTTCATGGTGATCTCGGCGATCATTCCGTTGCAACGCTACAACAATCTGCTTGTGTCCCTGCTCCGCGCTTACAAACGGTTTTTCCTGGCCGGCCGGCAAGCGTTTCTATCGGCGGTGTTAAATGCTTTTTTAGTTGCAGTGCTATCTTATTTTTACAAACTTTATGGTTTTATGACGGGGATAGGTTTAAGCCTACTATTTAATATTGTCTATATTCATTGCCATGAAAAAATGAACTTTCGTTTTCAAATGCGCCGGACAGAGCTCGTCGGCCTAGTCCGGTACGGTGTTCCCTTGATGCTCATCGCATTTCTGGGCACGGTTTTTGAAACCTCTGGACGACTTGTGATTACGAAATGGATGGGTTTCGAAGCATTGGGTCATTACAGCATTGCGTTACTGGTCATGAGCTATATTTATTCTATTCCCAATTCGATAAGCATCGTACTCGTGCCTAATCTTCATGAAAAATTTGGTGTTCGTGAGAATAAAAAGGACCTCAAAGGCTATCTCGAGAAAGCCAATACGGTTTTTTCAGCATTGGCCGTGTTTCTAACAGGCCTGGTTTGGTTCGGCGGACCCATTATGGTGCAATTGTTTTTGCCTGCATACGAAACAGGGCTTCCGGCGATGCGGCTGCTGGTTCTTGGTATGTATTTTATGACGCTGGCTCAAGCGTACGGACAGTTTATATATGCGGTTCGCAAACATATGAGTTTATTTTATCTTTATGGGCTATCTTGTGTGATGATGTTTGGTTTTAACTGGTTTTTTGGAGTCAGACTTGGAAAGGGGATAGAGGGGGTTGCGCTGGCGTCATCACTGGTCATGGTGTTGCATTGGAGCTTCATTTATGCGTATGTTTCGCTTCAGGTTAAATCGTTGTACGAATCCATAACCTCGTATTTCGTATTGGTCGGTAAATTTGGGCTCATGCTGTTGTTTCTTTTCGTGATAGGCAAATACAGCACTAATGCCTTTTTAGGACTGGTGCTTTTTCAATTCCTGTGCATTCCATTCGCGCTTGCAGCTGTCCATAAATTGGGACTCATGCCGGCATTGAGGCAAAAACTCCATGTCGTCTGAAACGTCTATAGAAAATTATTTTGACCGGTTGTGGCCTATCTGCCGCAGCATTGCGGGGCCAGGTTTTAGGCAGTCACTGAACATTTTGTCCGAGATCATGCCCACAAAACGTTTAAAAT
>JAHFFI010000009.1:4764-27131 GCA_023248025.1 Candidatus Omnitrophota bacterium | reverse complement strand
CCCGTATATATAGCTTTCCGTTGATCTTAAACTCCACCGCCTTGATGCTCACATCATCGGTGGCTTCAGCCGCGACATCCTCGGTGCCGACCACCTTGGCATACCTTCCCGGGGCGGTAAAACTCACCTTGGGCGGCGTGGTGTCCTGCGGGTTATTTTCAACCGTAACATTGACCGAGGCGCTGGCTGAATTGCCTATCAGATCATAAGCGATCACTTCCAGGTCTACCGGGCCGTCCGGTACCGGTATTTTGTAATGCGTGTCCCACTTGAAATCGTAAGGAGCTTGATATTTCGTGTCATAAAGCTTTCCGTTGACCTTAAATAACACCGCTTGTATATCCACTTCATCGGTAGCATTGACCATGACTTTTACATCGCTGCCGCTCACCTTGGCATGATTTTCCGGCTCGGAAATGCTTACTTTTGGCGGTGTGACGTCGTTCCCGACGACCCCCGGAGCGTACCACTTCCCTGCGTTCTTTACATCCACCGTTACCATATCGAAACCTAGCATCTTTCCCCGCTTGCCCTTGGCCACTTCATAGACCGTAAGACTGACGACGGTCGGACCATCCGGAAATTGCCCCGAACGGGAGTTCCACATCGTTTCAAACTCATAATTCTGGCCTGAAACCGTGTCGATCACGACATCGCCGGCGGTGAATACCGCATCCACAAACATCGCCTCGCCGCCCACGGCCAGCTGCTCAGTCAGGCGTCCGCGCATACGCTTATCACCGACTACCGTACCCCGGGTAGGCTCTGTCAGCTGAACCAGGTCCTTATTGACATTTTTATTGTCTATCTCGACCGCCAGGGTAGTAAAGCCCGAGGTCTCTTGGCCGGTGAGCTTTGAACTGCAGAGCGAGGTGACCTGGATCTCATACGGCCCGTCGATCTCGTTGGTAGTATCCCAGCTGACGGTGGGGCCCTCTACGCGCTCATCTAATTTGCCTGCGCGCACTTCAGCATAATTAAGCCGATAATCTGCGTCGTTCACCTTCAACACGATCACTACTTCGCCTTTCAACTTGAAATTGCCTGCGTTCGTTGACAAGGAAATCATATAATTATCCCCTCCTCCGCCGCGTACCCAAGGTATCGGTTTTCCGTCGGGGGAGATCTGAAAATAGCACGCTGACCCATTATTATCCTTGCCCGTGTCGTTACCGAGAACATCAGTGGCATCCATTTTCAAGCTAAGCATGCCGGCCTTATACCATCTAACATCCCAGTCGAAGGTATAAGGCCCTGGACCGTCAAAACTTTTGATCTCCACATATGGCCCCGCTGGACCCGGGTTCATCTGGCGTCCGTAAAAAACAACGTGCTTTATGGCACTGACGTCCTTGGCCACTGCCATGACCTTGACTGTGTCCCCTAGAATGATGGCGGACCGTAAAGGCGAGGTGATCATGATCTCGGGAGGGTCCGTATCGGTGACGTGGACCTTCGAAACGGCCGCTCCGTCAGCAACGGCCGCCGTAGCGCCTTTCACCGCTCCCGTTTTGGCGAAAACGTCGGGCGTAACGACAGCGAGTAATGTGAGCTCCAGTAATACAAAATAAAACGGTACGTGTCTCATGCGTGCTCCTTGGTTAAGGTATGACAACTCTTGTCGCGACCCGCTAACCGAACCCCCCGGATCTTGTGCTCGCATCGGAATTGAATTTTTTGAGTATCGTCTAGTTGCGGGGAGTTGCGCATCATTGTATTAGTATACGCAACGACGGAGGTTAGGACAACGAAACTCTGAAACGCTTGTGCGTCTAGTTTCGCCTAGATGCGCCTAGTGGAGGCAGTGATGGTATCCCAGTGGTATCCCAAGTTGGAAAAATGCCGACAATGAGCGTTTTTAAACCACGTCTTCCTTAAACTCCGCTCCCTCCCAAATAATCCGTATTCTTAAGGGACGCCCTTCTTTTGGCCGCACCGATCCCCAGGCAAGCGCGATTTGTTCCATTTGAATTTCAGGATCGAATTTACCGGATTTACCGACAACAAGTTCCTCGGCCTCTAAGTCATAGGCTACTCGTGCCATTGCGTAGAACGGATTATTTGATGGAACGTATAAAGGGATTACTGGGTGCCCTATTTTCTCAGCCTCGCCAATTATCTTGGTGAATAACATTTCCTCGTCTTTGGTTGTCTGAGTTAGATCGCCTTCTAAGTGCAAGCCTGTGGCTATCTTTGAAGTCATAACAACTACGTCTGTCGTTTCTTCATCGACCTCCGAAATGACTTTTCCGAGATGCGTAAGATTGTTGGGGTCACGAACAGCCACAAGAATCCGCCTCGACTTGGTGCACCCGCAATCTTTTGGATTCAATATGTCCAGCCGATTCAAATTTACGCGATCGACATGGCCCCCATGTTGCATTTCCAAGGTTTCTTTTCTGTGCTTTTTCATGTGAACCTGTTCCGACCCAACAAATATCGCAAAGAAAACGACTGTAAAAATAGTACCTGAGATTGTCGCTACCTGTTTTGTAACAAGATTGAGCGATGCAGTAAGAAATAGGATCGCAAAAATAGAGGCTAGTCCAAATGGGAATTCCTTACCTCCGATGTAAAAATTAAGAGGGACTTTCCATTCTCGCGGGGTTTTATCTTTATAGCGCAGGATTAAGACAGCCAGTGACTTGAATACAAAACTCCAAATAACACCGAAAGCGTAGGCCTCGCCAAGCACATAGATATTTCCCTGACAAAGTAAGATCGTAATCAGTTGAAGGATTACGGTCATACCGATGAGTCGTGAAGATGTTCCGAAGCGGCGATTCGGTTTACGTAAAAACTCAGGCAAAATGCCATCTTCACCCAAGCGATTTAAAACACCGTTTGAGCCTATGATGGAAGTATTCACAGCGCCAGACAGAATCAAGAACCCGGTAAAAACAACAAAGGCCTGAAACACAAGCCTCAAAGATTCTGGTCCAATGAGATACATCGTGAGACCACTTAAAAGATTATCGGAATACTGACTCATGCGGACAGAATCGGGAATAATCATGATCGCAAAGAAACTGCCAAGAGCGGTCAAAAGCAGGCAATACATGAATACGATAAATGCCGCCCGTTTCAAATTCTTGAGCTTGGGCGCTTCAATCTCTCTGTAAACTTGTGCGAGCGTTTCTTCTCCACTCATCGCCAAAAGCGAATGGCCGAATGCAATGGTGATTCCGATAATGCCGAGTGGTTTTATGCTGTCTTTAAACGGATAGAGCCAGCCCAAGGACTCTTTGTTAAACACAGGTGCGAAAGGCGGTAAATGAACGCCCCTAACCCAAAGTGTCGCAATGCTCCAGACGATAATGATGACCCCCATCACGGTCGTGCAAGCCATGATTTTGAGAGCTTTATCGCTGGATTCAGGAATGCCCTTTACGTTCTGCCACCAAAAATAAATAGTCACGATCATAGCAAACACAATGGCAAACAAATTTGCCGGTAATTGAATCGAAATATGAAAACGCGGAAACGTCGTATTTAAAAGACCTACCAAATACTGTCCGGCCGATACGGCGCTGATGGGACCTGTCAAAACATAATCGAACATAAGGGCTGACACCGAGAGCTTAGCAATCGTTCCGCCCATTGCTTCTTTGACAACGCGATAAACCCCTCCCCGTACAAACATGCCACAGGACTCGATATAAATAGCTCTGACTACATAGGCAAAGAGCATAACGCCAAGGATGAACCAAGGCGCGGCCTTTCCAATGGCATGTTCGCCAATCCCGCCGATGTAGTAAACGGTCGACGCGATATCGCATAGAACGATTGCGGCCGCTCTCCAAAAGCTGATAAAACTGAGCATGGCAGTAGTGACAAGAATGACGTTTCTGGCTGTTTTTTTATTTCCTGCGGCTTTTTCCATCGGTATTAAATACCTTTCTCGATCTGACGGATTTTGGCTACCACTTCATGGGGCGCTTTAAGATTCAATAACTCATTCACAAAACCCTCTGTTTGAAATAGCGAAGAAAGACTGGATAGAAAAAGAAGATGGATTTTTGTGTCTTCTCTTGGGCTAAGAAACAAAAAGAACAGGCGCGGTTGATCTTTGGAAACATCGCTCCATATTCCAATGGCCAATTCGATTGTTTTGAGACCCCTTAACCGCGCATGAGGAATCGAGATAACTGAGTCCACAATCGTGCCGCCCATTTTCTCGCGTTCAAGAACAGCATTCAGGGCCAGGCTATGATCCGGCACTGGCAGGGAACTAACGAGTTTAAACAAAATATCCTCTTTGGGCGCTCCCGGTGGGAAAAAATAAATAGATTTTTCGGAGAGATAGTCCGATACCAAAAGGATTTTTGGCGCAGAAACCGGTTTGTTGCTGTTTTTATCCTTCGCTTCGATTTTATTGAACCACTTCATTTTCTGAATTTCTCCTTTTGATTAAGCCATGGCATCCGGGTGACAAGCCGCGCTCCAAGCTCCTTTAATCTGGACCATTCCTCTTTAACAAACCGTCGAAGAATCGTATCAAGCGACTGACGAGTACCCACAGTAACGCGACGCTTGCCATTATCAGTTTTTGATGCGCTATATTCGACCGGCGATGACTGGATCGTAACCGTATCGCCTTCTTCGTCAACGATGATGATTTGTTTTAGACTCATGTTTTGAGTCCCTGTAAATCGTGTTTCAATTCCCGAAGGAAATGGATATTTTCTTCTTCATGCCTTTCAAGTTTCTCAACGACTCCTATCAATTTTTGCCGTTCTGACTGCCGTTCTTCAATTTCAAGTGATATGGAAGACGGCGCAACCGCCTCGCCAGCTTTCAGAAATAGACCGATCGCTAAGGCGACAAGAAAAATCGTTCGTAAAGTCTGCCCCATAAAATAAAATGCCAGAGAGTCGCTCTGGCATCCTCTCTCGATTGCTATGCTTGCGGGATTAGCTGTCGGGCTTGGGCTTGAGTGGCCCTAATCTTCTTAAGATATTCGCCCCAAGACTGCTTTTGGCAGTCGAAATCTTGGATTTCCCGCTCTCTCTTCCAAACAGAAGAAAGATTTAGCTTATTAAATCTGCTTCCAATTGATGGATGGCCCTTTTTGGACTGCGTTATCCGTGGTCTTGTCCAAACGTAGAGCCAAAAAGACAAGTCCGGCGACGGCTAAAACAGCCAAAATAATAAAAACCGGCTTCAAGGATTCCATCAATAAGTCCATGGTATTGATAAAAGTGTACACGGAGAAACAGCGAAGGTGGGAGTCAATAAGGCGTCAATATTGAAACGATTGGCGCGCTTAAATCTGAGTAAATTTATTGAAAGCTATTCGTGAAGGCGATAGCCGATGCCCGGCTCGGTAAGGACGTAGGTAGGTCTGTTAGGATTGGGTTCGATTTTATCCCGAAGATTGCTGATAGTTACCCGCAAAAGATGAGAGACGCCTTCCAAATTCTCGCTCTTATTCCAGACCTCGTGCAGAATTTGACGATGTGTGACAACTTTTCCAGCGTTCATCACAAGAACTTTTAGCACATCGTATTCGGTAGGCGTCAGATGGACCGCCCGACCACTGACTTCGACTTGATGCTTGGCAATATCGACCGAGAGCTTTCCGATCTCGTAAAGGGTTTTTTCGGTTTTTGGTACGAGTCTTCGCATCACGGCTCTTAAACGAGCGAGCATTTCACCAGCGCTGAAAGGCTTGGTCAGATAATCATCTGCCCCGGCATCTAAGGCGGCGATCTTATCAGTCTCATCGTCTTTTACCGACAGAATGACAATAGGGGTCTTGGCTCGTTGTCTGATCTTGCGTGTAACGTCTATTCCATCGATATCGGGGAGTCCGAGGTCCAAAATGATTGCATCAGGATGAGCAGAAACGGATTGACTCAAGGCCTCTTCACCATTCGAAGCCTCAAATACAGCATATCCGTGAGACGTAAGGGTTGCTTTGAGAAACCGTCGGATTGTTTTCTCGTCGTCTACAATAAGAATGCGCGGACCCGGCATGTTCATGATTTCACCGGAAGCGATATAGTAACAATTGTCCCGCCACCTGAACGATTTTCAGCCCATATTTTTCCTTTATGAGCTTCGATCATGCCCTTGCAAATAGAAAGGCCTAGCCCCGACCCTTCGATATTCTGCGGACGTTTGACCCGATAAAATTTATCAAACACATGCTCTAAATCCCCGGCGGGAATACCGAGGCCACGATCCATTACTTTGATTTCAATCCGGCCATCGTTTTCTTTCGCATCAATATCAATAGGCAAACCAAAAGGCGCATATTTAATGGCATTGTCTATCAGGTTTGTCAGAACTTTCATGATAAGGCGAAAATCCATGGATATATGCGGAAGTCCTTCCTGGATATTGATTGTTACTTTTCTGTCCATTAAGCGGTCTTCGAGCTCCTTAAGCGCTGACCCAATCACGTCTCTTACCTCGCAAGGGCTAGAAGAAACTTTTATAACATCCGCTTCAAGACGCGCCATATCCAAGAGATTTCCCACTATCCGATTTAAGCGATCGGAATCTTCATGAGCTGTTTCGAGTATTTCTTTTCGAGTCTCTTCATCAAGTGAAGATTCCTGCAAAAGACTACTTAACACGCCTTTAATCGAAACAAGCGGGGTTCTTAAATCATGAGAAATGGAATTAAGAAGCGCTGTCTGTAATTTTTCGGTTTCTCGGCGAATGACCTGCTCTCTGGCTTTGGAAGCTAAGGTACTTATAACCACCCCGACGATCAGCAAAGCCGCAAAAGTGAAAAGGTATTGGACATCAGCTACCGTGAATGTCAAATAAGGTGGGACTAGAAAAAAATCAAAAGCGATTACACTTAAAACAGAGGTCATGATCGCAGGACCTCGGCCCCACCAAATAGCGGAAATGACCACTGCCAAGAGATAAAACATGACAAGGTTTGTCGGTTCGAGATTTCTTTTAACAAGCTCGCCGAAGAGAGTTATAAAAACGACAAAGATTGCGCTTACAAGGTAGGGGTAATACCGAAAAGATTTTGCGCTCATAATCCTCCTTAAGCCTACGGGGTTAGCTGACGGACTAAGTTCGAGGAAATGACCTCTTACCTGACGGTAATTCGCCCCTCTTGATTGGGTCCCCCGATCCAAACTACGGATTCGGCTAAAAAATGGATTATACGCTGCCCCTGAGAAATGTCAATTTATTGACCCTAACCAGCTCCAATTGTCACGCTTTAGCGGTGAATCGGCGAATCTGGGGACACGTACCTAATTAGCGATCGAACCAGAGTGTGAATTAGGTGCGTGTCCCCGGATTTAGAATAGTACGGAATTGATCTAACGTCTCCCTGCGGACGTCGTCCGGTATAAAAGCGGGAGATCACCCTCGTCTCTTTTTCAATAAAATTTACCTTATCATCGTAATTCCATATTATTTTTTTTCTAATTTTTACTGGGTATTTTTGAGGCAACACATTCCGCGTATAATCATCATAGTCAAATTTTTTGATACACAGGCGATACATTAAAATATCTGCGAGATGATCTAATTGAATAATTGCGGATTTATATTTAGCGGTGGTCTTTTGCTATATCAAATCATGACAAAGTTTTAAGTTCTCGGTATCGTTTTTTAATTCTTCTATGTCTTGATCTAGCATCTATATGCGGCGGATTAAACTGATTTAATAAATTTGCTTTTGATGGGATAGGCCCCATTCTTGTCTGACATGCCATCAGCAACGACTTGATATTGTAAATTATAGTACGGCTGAATATTTTTGAAATGTATTCGGATGTTTCCAAGAACTGAATTGCGCTTCTTGATAACTTTGTCGTTTGTGATGAACTGATAAATATTGGGAGTGCCAAGCAGGCTGACTGGGGGTATTTGCACACCATTCAAGTAAAGAATATCTCCATCAGAAAGATAGATGCATGCTTTTGCGCCATCCGCCGCTTTATCTCCTAGATTTTCGATTGCAAGCTGACAAGCAAATTCGCCCTCGGTTGGCTGAGAGGGTATCCAAAACGCTAAATCAAGTTTAGGGGCCATGCTTATTTGTTGCTTATAAATTTTGATCTGCTCTTTAGCAATATCTGTTTGACGCCACACCAAAATAAACATGCCTATTGCGAGCAAAAGACTTACAAGAGTAAGAAAGGTATTCCATCGCGCCAAACCAATCGATCTATTGGTTAACTCTTTATTTTTATTGAAAAACCTTACTTCGAGTTCATGTTTAGCGATAATCCCTCTTTTGCCTAAATCCAAGGAGGCTATTTTTTGTAGCTCTTCTGTTGGCAGACAACAAATAGTCTGATATTGCTGCTCTTCGTCGTTTAGGGTTTCAATAGGTGCCATAAACCAGTCTCACCGATATCCGAGTTTCGACAAATCTTTCCGCTTCAAAACAATAAAATTTCCTACCATGTGATAAGGAATGTTTGGCCTGACCTTTATCTTCTTACCTTTTCTCTTGCGCCCCATAAGACGCTGATAGACGGAATGACGGGTCACCCCATAGAGCTTGGCAATTTCAGAGAGGCTGAGGAAATCTCGACGGGAGGCGCTGCCCATTATCCTAGAGAATGCTCCTTTAAGTATTTTGAGATCGCCTCCGTCTCAATGTGTTCATGCTGCTCTTTTGTGAGAGAAGCGCATTGGGAGGCCCCGCAACGATAATATTCACTAAATCCACCACCCACCCATTCAAGCCTAGTTCCATGCTTTGGGCAATGGACATACACCGTTCGGCAATCGGAGTTATCGAGTTTAAATCGCTCTAAATCCCAAATTTGAAGAGCGCAGGGAAAATCCCCAATCGTAGTTTTCCATGTAACTGTTTTCGGCTTTGGTTCTTTGGGCTGTTGCGGCTTGGATCGAAATTTGTTCCATGCTGCCCCCAGATAGAAGCCCACGATCAATCCGATTATTGCAACACCTATTGGGACCTGAAACGTCCAGAGCCAACCGACAAAGGCCTGCCAAAGCTGGTCGGGAATAAAGTCCTTTGCCCCAGGCATCAGGCCGCCATCTTTCGTGTTTTCTCTGTTATCACAGCGTTATCACAGTGAGAAATTTGAGCGTCAAATTGAAACTCAACTCCTTGCAAAACAATAACTTCCACTATCTGACGCCCCATATTTTGTGCATCTGGGGGATGACGCGGACGTCGGATAAGTGTTTTTTGGCGACGTTGAAGAAAAATCCTTCGATTAATTGAAGTGCTTGGGTATTGATACCAAAAGCATCGCTTAGCGGCTGAAAAATGAAAGGTATGTTGGCATTCACTGATCGCACGATTTCAACGCAGCGGCGGATCTCGTCCTCTCTTGTATCCGGTGTAATCACGACTTTTATAAATACTTCTTTGCGGGATGCTATCTCCAGAAATTTTTGGTGCTGCGCTTCAAACGAACGGTCGCCTGTGCTCGAGGCGGGTTTTAGATCCATGGCAATAATATCGCTGTACTCCAGAACTGAATTCAATGCCTCGGGCAGCGTGCCGTTGGTTTCGAGATAGAGGGTAAAACCTTTTTCTTTGAGTAGCGGCATAAAATGAACCAGGAACGGCGCATACAAAAGCGGCTCGCCACCCGTAAGAGATATCGAGTGGTGTTTCCCCTTCTCGCGTTCCATTTCCATCACTTCCGCGATAAGTCCGTCGAGATCATAGATCTGAAAACTCTCTTCCTTCATCTTGGCCAACTCATCGCAGTAAACGCAGTGCATGTTGCAGCGTCCGAAGCGCACGAATATTTGCTTCACGCCTAGATACGGCCCTTCGCCCTGCAGCGAAGAAAATATTTCGCTGATCTCAGTCTGGTCCTGTTTACGGAAAGTAAGTGGCTGAGGCATCCGGTGTTTCCCAAACGGTTACTTTTACGATGCAGGCATTATTGTTGCCGGCCGGCACTTTTACTTTAAGTCTGTCACAAATAGTCTTCGCGATATTCTCCGTACTGGGATTCAGCCTGTCGTTTTTAAAATCGATATGCTCATTGAAAGAAATGGTTTCAAATTCCTTTAATACCCCGCGCAGGGCAGGTTTAAGCCATTCAAAATCGACGACGACGCCGATGCGGTCGAGTTTCTCAGAACGCATCACGACCGAGACCTTCCAATTATGTCCATGACGCGTCTCCCACGTCCCGTCGTAAAGACGGAGCGCGTGCGCCGCCGAGAACTCATCGTGAACTTCTATTTCGAACAATGCGCGTGTCTCCTACTTTGGCCACCGATTGAATGGGTCTGGCGAGAAAACGTTCGCCGAACGTACGAAATTGTTCGGGCTCATCGGACACATAAAAACGGGTGTCGGTGCGCGATTTTTCTTTGGGCGCTTTTAGTTTCAGTCTTTCTAAAAGGCTTCGCGCTTCTTTTGCGGTTTCTTCGGCGGAATTCACGAGACGCACCGAATCCCCCATGGTTTTACGGATAATACGGGTCAGAAGCGGATAATGTGTGCATCCGAGTATCAAGGTATCGATTTTAAAATTTTTAAGCGGTTCGAGATACGTTTCGGCGACCTTGGACACCACTTCACCATCAAGCCACCCCTCTTCGACGAAAGGCACAAACAAAGGACATGCTTCGCTAAATACTTTTACAGACTTGTCGAGACGTTTGAGGCTCGCCTCATACGAGCCGCTTCCGATGGTCGCCTTTGTCCCGATGATGCCGATGCGGCCGTTTTTGGTCGCTTGCATAGCCTGCTTGGCGCCCGGGTCGATAACTCCGATAATGGGAAATGAAAAACGTTTTTTTAATTCGTCCAGGCTGAGTGATGAGGCCGTATTGCAGGCCACGATGACGATCTTGGTTCCAAAGCCCTGGAGAAATTTGACATTATCGATGGAAAATTTCGTGATGGTCTCTTTGGATTTCGTGCCGTAAGGCAAATGAGCCGTATCCCCGAAATACACGATGTCTTCTGCGGGTAATTCGGAGTAAACTTCCCTCAGAACCGTAAGTCCGCCGATACCGGAATCGAAAATACCGATAGGCTGATCAACACCGCTTTTTTTATACCCGTTTGTCCCGCTCATTGCGTAAAACCGTCCGTCTCTTCAAAATCCGATTTGTAGCTCAATATGCCCGCTACGATAGCTTTGGCCATATTCTCGCGGTAAATGGAGCTGCGTAAAAGTCTTTCGTCTTCACGGTTCGTGAGATACCCGAGCTCGACCAGTATCGCCGGCAGCTCCGTCCATTTCAGCACGTAAAAATTAGCCGCTTTGTTGCGGCGGTGCGTGATGCTCACCGATGCCTGAACGGAATTCGCCACTCGATTCGCCAGCAGTATCGATTCCTTTCGATTTTCCTGTTCCGTAAGACCCCATACAACCGCCTTTGACCCGTGCGCCATTCTGTCAAAGTGCTGGTGCTCGTATTCGAGCGCTGAGTTTTCCGCACGCTCGAGTGCCAGCGACGTATCATCCGTTGCTTCGGAGAGAGTGTAAATTTCAAATCCGCTTAACGTCTTCGTCGGCGAAGCGTTGGCGTGTATGCTGATAAATAGGTCCGCTTTTTTTTCATTAGCGATATGGGCTCGTCCTGCAAGCGGAATATAAACATCGCGGTTGCGCGTCATCACAACGTCCATCCCGTGCCGGCCCAGTTCTCCGGCCACGAGCCTTGCGACGTCAAGGACGATGTCTTTTTCGCGTAGGCCGCTGGGACTAATGGCTCCAAAATCATGACCTCCGTGGCCAGCGTCAATAACAACTCTGCGCAGATCATGCGTGATCATCGTATTGCGCGTGAGGGGTAACGCAGCTATCGGCACCGAAGGCAAAGACAAGGGTGTCAGGCTATCGAGAAAATACTGTAAGGATGCCGGTGCCGTAACTTCACCATTCGCATAACTAACTTTATGATCGAGCCGCGTAAATTTATTTTGATTTAAAATAAACTCACTGCCTACGTGGAGTTTGATATGGCCATCCTTACCAACAATAATCAGATTTTTTAATACGGGATCCCATTGACACTGAAGACCTTTGGCTTGGGCAACGCCTTGGACAGCGAAATACGGTGAAGCGTCAGCTGCAAAACAGACTGTAGTCGTTGCTGCCATTAAGGATAAGATAAAAATATTTATTATTTTTGTCATAGAATATTTATTGTATCACGTTTCCCCACCTAAATCTCTCCCGCCAGCTCAAAGAACACCCATTGCTGGGTCCCGGACCCCGGAAGTGTTTCATTCGGATCTATTAATCCAGGTAACCGCCGGGGCCTGTCAAAGGGAATGCTCTATTTGTCCTCGCCGTCTATTAGCGGCTCCGGGCAAATAGAGCATTCCCTTCGCCACCCATCGGGTTCTCTTAGGTCTTAAATAGAGCACACATTAGCTAATAGTACAGGACCCCGGAAGTGGTCCTTGGGGGCGCGTTTGAGATTGGCGAGCCATGGAAACCTACTCTTACACACGAGCCAATCTCAACCAAGCGAGAGATTTCCTCGGAGGGGAAATCCGAGCGTCGACCCAAAGGACTACTTCCGGGGTCCGGGAGCTGGCAATGAGTGTTCTTCGGGAGCGGGCAGGACCCGTCGGTTACTGGGATTAATAGATCCGAATGACCCATTCCGGAGACTGGGAGCTAGCGACAGATATCAGACAAGACCCGGCGGCAATAATGTATAATGTCTTCCGATGAATTACGATTATGATCCTTTCCAATTAAAAGCTATTGAGGCTATTGACGCCGAAAAATCCGTCCTCGTTTCTGCTCCGACCGGCGCCGGTAAAACAGCCATTGCCGAATATGCCATAAACAAAGCTCTCGCACGAAACCAACGTGTTATTTACACGGCCCCCATCAAAGCCTTGAGCAATCAGAAATACCGCGATTTTTCAGCCATCTATCCCGATCAGGTCGGTCTTTTGACCGGTGATGTATCACTCAATAGCCACGCGCCGCTTGTCATCATGACCACGGAGATCTACCGCAACCAGCTTTTCGAGGACCCGGAACGTCTAAAAAATACGGCCTGGGTGATCTTTGATGAAGTGCACTACCTCGACGACCCGGAACGCGGGACCGTATGGGAAGAAGCCATCATGTTCTCCCCGCCCCACGTCCGGTTTTTGGCACTCTCTGCTACAGCGCCCAATATTGAAGAACTAGCGGAATGGATACGCAGTATTCTCGACCATCCCATTGAAGTGATACAGGAAGACCGCCGCCCTGTGCCGCTGGTGCATTTATTCCAGTGCCAAGGAAAAATATACGACGACGAGAAGATGCTCAAAAAAGAAGGTTTTCTTGGTCATGACGGCTGGCCCTCACGCTGGAACCGCGGCGGTGGGGACGGCAGCAGAAGAAGCGCCCGCGGTGGACATCAACGCTGGGCGGCGCACCTGCGCGCCAAACCCAACCGCATTGACGACCTTATCGCGCATATCCAGACGATGAAGCGTCTGCCTTGTCTTTATTTCGCTTTCGGCCGCAAGCGCACGGAGGAACTGGCTTGGGAGCAGGGGAAATTTAATTTTCTATCCGCCGAAGACAGTGTAAAAATATTAAAACACTACGACGAGCTTTGTGAAAAATTCCAGCTGGCGAACGAACCTAAAGCCATCGAAATGCGCAAGCTCGTGGCCCACGGCATCGCTTTCCATCACGCGGGCATGCTGCCCACTTTAAAAGAAGTCATTGAACAGCTTTTTACCTCGAAGCAGATCATGCTCATCTTCACCACCGAAACATTTGCTATCGGCATCAATATGCCGGCAAAGACGGTGATCTTCGATGAGCTGAGGAAATTTTACGGCACACATTTTGGTTTTTTAAGGACACGTGATTATTTTCAGATGGCCGGGCGCGCCGGGCGCCGCGGCATGGACGAAAAAGGATTCGTCTATTCGCGCATCAACCCACACGATATTCTTCATTCCGTCATCATCCGCATCATTTTTGGCAAACAGGAGCCCATCGAAAGCCAATTCAATTCCTGCTACGCGACGCTTTTGAATCTTTATAACCAGTTTGGCCAAAAACTGCTCGACTTCTACCCGCGCTCGCTGCATTTCTTCCAGTCCAACCGCAAGAAGCGCGAACGCGGTGCCGACATGATCGAGCGGAAATTGGCGCTTTTAAAAGAAATGGGGTTTTTGACGAGCCAGGGTCTGACGCCCAAAGGCGATTTTGGCGCGTGGATGTACGGTTACGAACTGCCGCTCTCGGAAATGATGGAATCGGGTTTTCTGGAAACTCTGGACGAAGTAAAACTCTCCGTCCTTCTATGCGCGCTGATTTATGAGCCTAGACGCAATCAGGAAGCAAGGCCCATCCCCAATCACCTGGAGATAGTCGAGAACCAGGCCGTGCGCGTATGGAAAAAAATCAACCGGCTCGAGACCCATCATCGCACCTGGCCCCTCACGAAAGAAGCGCATTTTCATATGGCCAGAGCGCTTGAGGCCTGGATCAAAGGATGTCCCTTCAATGATCTTATAAAATACACGGACATTGACGAAGGTGAGGTTATACGGTACTTCCGAATGGTTATTCAGCTTTTAAGACAAATCAAGCAGGCGCCCCAGGCCAGTTCTCATCTACGCTCGACCGCGCAGACGGCGCTCGGAAAAATAAACCGAGATCTTGTGGACGCGGAGAAGCAACTCAAGAATATGTAATCAGTATTCAGTAGTCAGTTATCAGGGGAAAAATACCCGCTACCTGAATACTGACTACAGATTAGTTGTCTTTTCAAGAAGTTTCTGCAATTCCCCGCTCTCATGCATCTCATGCACGATATCGCAGCCGCCCACCAGTTTTCCGTTGATGAAAACTTGGGGGAATGTCGGCCAATTAGAGACTTGCGGTAAAATCGCTCGGATCTCCGGATCGGCCATGATGTCGACGGTCTTGAACGGCACTTGCAATTTAGTAAAAAGTTCCATCGTTGCCGCAGAAAAACCGCACATCGGCGCCTGAGGGGTGCCCTTCACAAACAACACCACTTTTTGCGAGCGGATCTCTTTTTGTATCTTTTCTATCGTAGCATTCGACATTTTAATGGGCCCTTGTTTTTAATTTAACGGCGTGAATGCCGTTACCATCCGCCATCTGTTTTTCCAAAACTGCGAAAACCATTTTGTGCTGGTCGATTAAAGATTTGCCCTCGAATACTTTCGAAACAACCGTGATTTCGAAATGGTCACTCGTGCCGGTCATATCAGAAACCTGAATCACAGCGTCTGGAAACGCCTCCGTAAGCGTATTTTTTACATCTTGTGCCGACAAGAACTTCATACTTTTTCCAAGCGCTGTCTTAATTTATTTTGCTCTTCCCGTATTACGGAAGGAAGCCTGCTGCCTATTTTATCAAAAAATTGATTTTGGTTCTCTATTTCCGCAAGCCACTCGGCCTTATTGACGCTTAAAAGCTCGCCGAGATCCTGACGCGAGATATTTAGCCCCTCGATGTTGAGTGCATCATCATCGGGTATGAAACCGATAGGTGTTCTATTGCCAAGCGCCTTGCCCTCAATACGTTCCAGCGCCCACAAGATCGGTCGGAAGTTGTCGCGAAAACCGGGCCACAAAATACGTTTTCTCGCTTTGTCCATGCGAAACCAATTGACGTGAAATATTTTAGGAGCTTTTTTTAATTTTTTTTCAAATGACAGCCAGTGTGCGAAATAATCCCCCATGTGATACCCGCAGAATGGCAGCATCGCCATCGGATCACGGCGCAGCACGCCGACCTGCCCCGTTGCCGCGGCCGTAGTCTCAGATGCCAGTGTAGCACCCGTATAAACACCGTGCCGCCAGTCAAAGGTTTCATAAATAAGCGGAGCTGTCGCGGCATGGCGACCGCCAAAAACAATGGCTGAGATCTCGACGCCATTTCCATTGGCCCATTCCGGTGATAAACACGGGCTATTGGTACAGGGCGCCGTAAAACGGCTATTGGGGTGAGCGCCGTTCCGACCGGACTCCGGCGTCCAGGGCTGACCCGTCCAGTCGAGCGCCTCTTTCGGTGGGTCTTCAAGTCCTTCCCACCACACTGTTTTTTCTTTGGTTAAAACCACGTTTGTAAAAATGGTGTCTTTATGCGTCGCGGCTAATGCATTGGGATTGGTTTTTTGATTCGTCCCTGGCGCGACGCCAAAAAAGCCCGCCTCCGGATTGATGGCGCGGAGTTCGCCTTCCGGGCCAATCCAAAGCCATGCGATGTCATCGCCCACCGTCCAGACTTTATAACCTTTTTTCAAAAAAATGTCAGGAGGCACGATCATAGCCAAATTTGTTTTGCCGCATTGGCTGGGAAAAGCAGCCGCCACATAATGCACCTTCCCTTGAGGGTTCTCGACCCCCATGATCAGCATGTGTTCCGCCATCCATCCCTGGCGCATCCCGAGATAACTTCCGATGCGCAATGCTAAACATTTTTTTCCGAGAAGTGCATTCCCGCCGTAAGCGGAGCCTACGCTCCAGACCGTATTGTCCTGGGGGAAATGACAAACATAACGGCGTTTGTCGTTGAGATCTGCTTTGCCGTGAAGACAGCGCGTAAAATCATCACCGGCGCCCAATCTTTTTAAGGCCACATCCCCCATACGAGTCATGATGCGCATATTAAGCACCACGTAAATACTGTCCGTTATTTGAACGCCCACTTTACTGACCGGCGCATCGGCCGGACCCATGATAAAAGGGACCACATACATCGTGCGGCCCTTCATGGAATCGCGGAATATACCAGCCAGCTTTTCATAAGCTTCTTTGGGAGCCATCCAGTTGTTCGTGGGACCCGCACCATCTTTGTCGGGTGTGCAGATGAAGGTTAGCTGCTCGGAACGCGCAACGTCATTAAGCGCGGAACGATTGTAGAGACAGCCTGGAAGTTTTTGAGGATCAAGCTCGATAACTTCGCCGGACCGAGCCGCCAGGCGCGTCAGGTCATTTTTTTCAGACTCACTGCCGTCGCACCAACGAACCTTATCGGGACGGCAAAGGTCTGCCATTTCCCGGACCCAGCCGCTGAGATGAGAGTTCTGCATAGAATGCTAAAGATATTATCATTTACGACTGATGTGATATAGTATATTTTTAGCATGAAAAGTATCCTATTATTCCTACTGCTTGTAATCCTGTCTATTACGCTATCTCCCCTCGCTTTTTCAAGCGAAGAGTATACGCCAAAAAAAGACCCGGTTTTCATTAATGGGCTTTTGGCGGCCAATGAACAAATGCTGAACCGCTTCGAGAATCGTTATGAAGACCTGATGCGCCTAAATGCGCAGAATCCCCAGGAAGCCAATACAGCCGAAATAACACAGCTTCACTATAAGATAGAAGCCCTAAAAGAAGACCATGCCCGACTGAGCGGCCTTATAAAAGAGCAGAAAAACGCCGAAACATTTGCGGCTAATTTAGCGGAACAGATGAGACGGGTGGAGCCGGAAAAGGTAAAGGCTCCGCTCCCAGATCTGGACACGCCGCTGGTACCAGCGCCTTTAAAAGTACTGGATGAGCGGCCGACGCGGCCGGCACGCAAGACCCGGGCGCCGATTCTGACCGTTTTTGAAAAACCCAAGGATGACGCCGAAACACTGGGCCTTATGCATTCTAATGCGCTGGATTATGTTTCTCAAAAAAAATATCCCGAGGCACTCGACATTTACAATGAAATCATCATGCTTGACCCCGAGGACGATCAAGCCTATATCATCATGGGACATATTCATATGATGATGAATGATTTTGAAAAAGCGCAGGCCGCCTTCAAGAACGCCGTGCACATTGATCCCGATAATATTCACGAGATCACACCTTTCTATGAAAACATGATCCTGCAGGGACCTAATGATGACATGGCTCACTCCTATTTGGGATATGCGTATCTGATCTTGGGCCAATTGCAGCGCGCAGAAAGCGCTTTTCTGGATGCGTTGAATCTCAATCCTCAAAATGTGCAGGCGCAAAAAGGCCTGGAGATCCTAAACCATTCCGTCAAGAATGCGGAATAAAAACCTTGCTGCGATAATAGCGTAATTCATCGACAGACTCACGAATATCGGCCATCACGCGGTGAGACTGCGTTTTCAGGCGGGGCATTTTAAAATCCTGTGGGTACCAGCGACTCACGACTTCCTTAATTGAGCTCACGTCAATGCTGCGATAATGCAGATATGCCTCTAGACGAGGCATGTATTTCACAAGAAACCGACGATCCTGTCCAATCGTATTCCCACAAAGAGGCGCTGAGCGCGATTTGCAATAAGTTTTCACAAACGCAAGCACCGTGTCTTCGGCTTTTTTCATCGAGACTTTCGAAAGCCGGCACTCTTCTGTGAGACCCGACTCTTTGTGGTGCTTCCGGCTCCAGACTTCCATGTTATCTAGAATTTTTTTGGATTGATGGATGGCGAATGAAGGACCTTCGGCCACGATCTCAAGTTGGCTGTCTGTAATAATGACGCCGATCTCAAGTATGGTGCAGCTCTTGGGATCGAGGCCTGTCATTTCCAGGTCAACCCAGACAAGGTTCGTTTTTTTTGCTTTTGAACTCATGCAAATACTTTTTTTTCCTGCAAATATGTGGAGGCGGCGAGATTCGAACTCGCGTCTCTAACCTTCGTACCTGGTGCCACTACATGCTTAGTTGATCTTTTAGAGTCCCTTCGGAGCTTGGGTCAACACAATTTCCGAAAGCAAGTTTCATGTTTCTCTCATCCCTTCCGTCTGGAACCCCCGGAAGCGACCAGTCTACTGTCGACGCCCGATTCCACCCCGCAGACGAGGATGGGCGGACGGTAGCAGCTTTTAGGCTGCTAAGCGCGCCATAGGTGCCATGAAAAAGGGCACCTGGATTGTGTTGTTTTTATTGGCGTTTATTGTTTTGCCAGGTTTTTTAGGAGGCCGCCTGACAACCTCCGCATGCAACAGCCAGATCAAAGAACTAGATCGATTCCAATCGCCCCCGTAAAGGGGTTTACTACGGTAAAACTTATTTGCGGTTACGGTTCTTGACCGCCCGGTCTATCTCGCGGTCGATATCACGCTTCTTGATATCGTCGCGCTTGTCGTGTTGTTTTTTACTCTTACCGACGGCCAGATCCACTTTGACAAGGCCGTGCTTAAAATAAAGTTTGAGAGGCACGAGCACCAGGCCTTTTTGGGCCGTTTGGTCCGCGTATCTTTTGATCTCCTGTTTGTGCAAAAGCAGCGTCCGCGGGTGCTTCGTGTCTTCCGGGTTCTCGCGGTTGCCCTGCATATAAGGAGCGATGTATAAATTATACAGCAGCGCCTTGCCCCCGTCTACACGCGCGAAGCTACCCGCTAAGGACGCTTGCTTTTCTCGGAGAGACTTAACTTCACAGCCCGAAAGCACTAGGCCCGCTTCACGGGTCTCCAGGATATGGTAATCCCGCCCCGCCTCGTGATTCGTAGCGATGACACAATTATTCGGATCGTCTTTTTCGTTCTTGCCCTTTTTCATTAAAGGTAATATAACACTTGAAGCATGCTTAAATCCTTATTTTCTTACGCGTTACTCTCAACCTGCCTGTTCACACCGGTCCCAGTTCTTGCTGCTATTCAGATGAATGAAGATCAGATTGAAAAACTGACTGCGCTTCATGCCCAGGCCGATGCATTTCTTGCAAAGGACAAATGCCACGAAGCGCTTGTGATCTATGACGAAATCCTGTTGGAAGAAGCGGATGATGAGGTTGCCTACACGAATTCCGGCTATTGCTTCATGCTTTTAGGACAATTTGAAAAGGCCAAGGAGAGCTTCGCGTATGCGCTTAACATCAATCCGGGGAATGAAGTCGCTCAAATGGGCTTGAGAAAAATTCATGACCCCGATGGCGACTGGACAACTCCTAACGACTAGGCCAGCCTCTTCTATTTTTTTTGTCTTCAAAGAGGTCTTTGTCCGCCCGCTCAACCAGTTCTTGCGTAGTTAACGGCGCATGCGCCGCCCCCGGCTCATAGGTCGCATATCCTATGCTGATGGAAGAATGCTGCAGGAGAGGTTCTTTCAAACCCGTTGCCATCTCGTGATAATAATTTCTTAGACGATCCCGGTAGGCTATCGCTTCAGACTCCGTCGTGGCTATTAAAAGAATAACAAACTCGTCGCCGCCGTACCGGGCCACGATATCAAATTTACGCACGCTTTCTTTGATAACGTTCCCGGCCCTCTGAATCATTAAGTTCCCGGTCTCATGGCCGAGCGTGTCGTTTATATTCTTAAATTTATCAAGGTCCGTCATGATTACGGTTATGGGTTTATTTTCTTTCTTCGCCCGCTTCCATTCATCCTCAAGCACTTCCCTTAAATATTCATATTTGTAAAGACCCGTCAATTTGTCATGAATGGCTTTGGTCTCAAGGAAGCGGTTTTCGACAAGCAGCCTGAGTGAACCTGCTGAAATGCCGATGAGAAACGAGAACATCGGGCCTATCTCGAGAATCAGAGGATTCATGACAATGTCTCTCGCAAAAAGAAGCTGCGTACCCAAAAAAAGCCCAAATACCGCTATAAAAAACGCCGCGAATGAGACTGCAAAACGTCTGAGTAAGAATAAAATCAGAATGCAGAGACCTACGAGCCAGGATAATAAGAATGCTATTGCATCCGGAACAAAACGAAGCGTACGCTCTGTAAGTATCGATAGAAATTCATTCGCCTGTATCACGACTCCCGGCATCATGCCAAGCGGGGTCGCGTGAATATCAGAAAGAAGCGCTGAAGTCAGTCCAACCAGCACCACTTTTCCGGAGAAAAAACCCGCAGGCACCCTGCCCCTCACAACTTTCCAAGCGGGAATCTGCTCAAAATCTGAAAATGACGCCGTGTAGTTGATGGTTGTTTCGCCGTCGGGGCCGACCTCAAGTTCAGGCTTTGGCTGGCCGGTTGCGGTCAATGTGTTTTTCGTAATGTCCACCAGCCATTCCGCATTGGTGGGAAAATCCCAGTAAGCCGCGGCCAGTTGCACCGGAAAAGAAGATTCTACTTGCTGGTGACCCGTATTGAGCGACGTTGAATAAAAACGAACCCAATAGCTGCGCCGGATGGCAAAGTCGATGTCGACTATTTTTTCAAGATAGCCGTAGCGGTATACATTGTCGGCAATGGGTCCGTAAGGCCGGATAAGCCTACTCTGGTTGTCCGACGTCGTGCCGACGATGACGCGGCCATGGTCTTTGATAGCATCCGCCAGATCTTGAGTGGATTTAGCTTCGCCGGCCTCTGCCCCCATGAACGATACATTGAGACCAATGACACGGGCGCCCTGCGCTTTTAGACCCTGTACTAGTGACGCGAATATTTTTCTCGACCACGGCCAACGCGCGTCCAACTGCTGACACGATTCGTCATCTATCGTGACCAATACGATTTCTTTGGCCTGGAGGGGCGCTTCTGCCGTGAAATGGCGAATCTTAAACAAAACATCTTGCGCCTGGATGCTTAATTTTTGCAAAACCTCGGACTCTTCAAAATGTGCAGGCAGAAAAGCAAAGGCGGCCGAAAAGATGAGAAGTACGGAATAGGTATAGAGGTTTTTTCTCATCGGAAACAATTGGTGCGGAAGGAGGGATTCGAACCCTCAAGCCTTGCGGCACTAGCTTCTGAGACTAGCGCGTATGCCAATTCCGCCACTTCCGCATTAATTTTGGGGTCAGTTTTGGGGTCAAGTCTTTACATTTGACAAAAAATGTCAAATATAAAGACTTGACCCCATTGAACCCAATTCCAGAATCCATTACCGCTTTTCGATTGCAGTGTACGACTGGTTAGAAAGCCCAGTGTACTGAGACACAGGCCTCATGAGCCGATTGTCAGCGTATTGTTCGAGAAGATGCGCCGTCCAACCCGAAACACGGCTGACGGCGAACATGGGCGTGAATAAATCCACCGGAATGCCAATAGTATAAAGCACCGAGGCGGAATAAAAATCAACATTGCAGTGAAGTTGTTTCTTCTCCCAAACCATTTTTTCAAATTTTTCTGAAATGGCATACCATTTGGCCTGCTCGGGATTCCCCTCGGCAAGCGCTTTGGCCATTTTACGAAGGTCATCCGCACGCGGGTCGGGCCCCTTGTAAACCCTGTGACCAAATCCCATAAGTTTCTTTTTATTACGAATGGCATCCTCGACATAAGATTCGACCTTATTCAGTTCGCCGATCGCGATCAGACTTTCCATAGCGCGGCTATTGGCAGAACCGTGCAAATCCCCTTTTAGCGTCCCGATTGCAGAGGTAACGGCCGAATAAACGTCCGAAAGTGTGGAGGCCGTGACAACCGCGGCGAATGTGGACGCATTGAGGTCATGTTCGGCCAGGAGTATAAAATATTTATCGAGCATTTTTACTTCGAGCGCCGAGGCATCCCTAGCCTTAAGCATATACATAAAATTAGCGGCTGTGCTGACA
>JAHFFI010000009.1:0-4754 GCA_023248025.1 Candidatus Omnitrophota bacterium | reverse complement strand
CTATATACGGAAGCGCCTTCCTGGCCCGGTCGATGGCCGCAACCATGCTTGGAATCTTCGCGATGAGGCGGAATGCCTTACGCACATTCGCATCCATGGATTTGTCATCCGCTTCTCCGTCAAATAGACCCAGATGTGACACCGCCGTGCGTAGCGTTGTCATGGGATTGGCCTGCTTGGGAAATCCAGCGATGATCGCTAAAAGCTCCTTTGGAAGATCTCGCTCGGAAGCCAATTTCTGACTGAAATCAAGGAGCTCTTCTTTTTTGGGGAGTTTTCCGAATAGCAGTAAATACGCGGTCTCTTCAAAACTCGACTTTTCGCACAGCTCGTGGACCAGATACCCCCGGTAGACGAGCTTCGAATTTTTACCGTCTATGAAACAAATGGCACTCTCGGCCGCTACTACTTCCTCAAGCCCTTTGGAAAATGCGTTTTCGGTTTCTTTGACTGTCATAAGGGCTTTATTTTGCCATCCTAAGACGGCAAAATCAACTTCTATCCCGGCAATCCCGGTTCCGTCATTTTGACGGGGTCCATCACTTTCTTTATTTCGCTGTCGCTCAATAGCTTCTTTTCGCGGATGAGCCCGATGATACTCTTGCCGCTTTTTAGTGCTTCTTTACAAATTTCCGCTGCGGCGGCATACCCGATGGTGGCATTCAAAGCCGTCGCCAGACCCATGCTGGCCTCTGCATAATTTAAACAGCGTTCTTTGTCGGCCGTGATGCCATCTGCGCATTTTTCCTTAAAGATTTTTAGCGCGTTTCCAAATATTGTAATCATAAAATTCATATTAAATGCCATGAGCGGCATCATCACGTTGAGTTCAAGCTGTCCCGCCTGCACGGCATACGCAATGGTCGCGTCACACCCTATCACCTGAAACGCAACCATGTTCACCATCTCCAGAATTGAAGGATTCACTTTCCCGGGCATGATGGAAGATCCCGGCGCCGTGGCAGGCAATTGAATTTCAGCGAGTCCCGTTGTAGGTCCCGATGAAAGAAGTCTCAAGTCATTAACAATGCGAGTGATCTCAAGCGCCAAATTTCTAAGACTCGAAGAAACCTCCGCCACCGGTCGTTGACTTTGCATCGCTTCTCGCATGTCCTCAGCGGCAACAAGCGGAAGCCCGGTCTCTTTCTTCAAAGCGTCCATAACCGCTTCTCGGTATCCCTTGGGAGTATTCAGACCGGTACCCACAGCACTGCCGCCGATACCCAGCTCAAAAAGAGACTTTTCAGCGGCCACCAATGACAGGCGGCATTTTTTTAACGCCAGCCCATACGCCGCGAACTCCTGGCCCAAACGTATCGGCACCGCATCCTGGAGATGCGTGCGGCCGGACTTTAAGACAGCGTCAAATTCTTTGCCCTTGGCAAAAAAAGTTTTTTCCAGCGCTTCGAGCGGCGCGTAAAGATATTCGCGCAGTAAAAGTAAAGTTCCGATACGGACCGCCGTCGGAAAGCAGTCGTTCGTCGACTGCGACATATTGGCGTGATCGTTGGGATTAATCGGTTTGTAGCTTCCCTTTTCACCGCCAAGAATTTCATTGCCACGGTTTGAAATCACTTCATTCACATTCATATTGAATGCGGTACCGGCACCCATCTGAAACACATCGACAGGGAACTGGTCTCTCAGGTTTCCGGCAAGAATTTCGTCGCAAGCTTTGATCAGCGCATTGGCGAGGTCTCCAGAGAGCACTCCGGACTTAAGGTTGGCTATGGCTGCGGCTTTTTTTATGGTGATGAACGCATCAATAAATCGCGGATGCGCGCGCAGTCCGCTGACGGGAAAATTCTCCACGGCACGATCCGTCTGAACGCCGTAATACACGTCTGCGGGGATCTCACGCACCCCGAGAGAATCTTTCTCGCTGCGGGTTTTTAACACCATTATTTTAGGTCAGAATCGTATTTGGGCACAGGTTTGGCGACCGGCTTGGATCTTTCGGCGTTGAGCTCGGCCTCGAGGCTTCTTTTATCGGACTCAGCTTGTGAGAGCGAGTTGTTCTTGTCTCTTAGTTCACTCTCCAGACGTGAAAGCTCTTCGTCCTTGCTGCTGAGCTGTCCCTGAAGCGCGGTCACACGGGCATTCAGTGCATCGATATCGGCGTGATTATTGGGCGTAGTCGTAGCGCACCCTGAAATGATAAATAATGATGATAAAAATCCCACTAAATAAGCGCCCTTTTTCATTCCAAAAACCCCCTGTTTTATGTTTTAAGAGTAAACTTTGTAGTCGATATCCGGAAAAATATTATCAATAGATTCTATGCTTTCCAAATAGCCTGTGTCTATAGAATTTTTCTGCACACTTTCTAAAATTCTTGTAAAGCGCTCGATATGATCCTTCGTGCGGTTGACCGCGTATTCGGTGTGCGTGCCGGTTTTCATGATAAAAGCCCAGTCGCTGGACTGCGCCAACAGCAGCTCTCGGGCCATCTGATTAAGCGCCCGTCTTTCAAGGCCCTGCGCGTGAGGATGAGAATGAGCCGCTTCAACCATGCGTTCTGACGCTTTATGCAAATGACGATACACCCAATCATTCGAGGCGTTGAGCCACACTTCGGCATAACCATTGTAGCCCCAGCTCGACATGGAGGGCGTCATAACCTGATTGCGGGGATTACTCTCAAGATATTCCATAGGCGTCACGCTTCTGATAGTTTTTTGGTCGAAATGGATCTTACGGAAAAGCTGCTCGAGCCACATAGGGCCCTCGTACCACCAATGACCGTAGAGCTCCGCATCATAGGGAGAAACAATCAGAGGCTTTTTACCCATGAGCCCCTCCAGGTGTTCGGCCTGTTTCTCCCGGTTAAACATGAAGTTGGCCGCGTGCTGCGCTGCTTTTTCGCGGGCCGCATGAAGTGAATAGGGCTCTTTATGAGGCGTTGCTCCCGTGATGCGATGGTATTTGATGCCAATGTTGGTGCGCGTTCCATCATCGTTGATGTAAGGCTTCACGTAATTATAATCGAGGTCGAAGCCGGCATCGCGGTAAAATTCCCGGTAAACCGGGTCCCCGGGATAACCTTCTTCGGCGCTCCAGACACTTTTTGAAGACTCGATGTCACGGCCAAAAGCCGCTACGCCGGATTTGCAATACACCGGCGCAAAAACACCGTATTTCGGCCGCGGGCTTCCAAAAAGAATACCATGTGTATCCACAATAAAAAAACGTATGCCCTCTTCTTTCAGGATCTCATCCAGTCCCGGAAAATAACCGCACTCAGGAAGCCAGAACCCACGGGGCCGCATCCCCAAAATGCGCTCATGCGTACGCACCGCGACACGGACCTGGGCCCGAACCGCCTCGCGACTCACCTCCATTAACGGCATAAAGCCGTGTGTGGCGCCGCAGGTCATAATTTCAAGTTTTCCCTGCCGACTGACCTCTGCGAATGCTTTTGTCAAATCGAGGCCGTAATGCTCCGAAAAAAGACGTCGTGCATCCAAAAAATCGTCATGATACATTTTGGCAAGATCATAAAACACCGGTTCGTGCCGTGTTCTCTCCATTTCCTTTTCGGAGAATTCGATGAGCCGGTTGAGGTGGATAAAATAACGGTGTTGCAACAGCGGATCCGTCATCATCGATAGAAGCGTCGGTGTAAGCGATAGTGTGATGCGAAAATCCACGCCGTCGCGCAAAAGGGCCGTGAACATTCGCAAGAGCGGGATGTATGTCTCCGTCATTGCTTCATAAAACCACTGCTCCTCCAGGAAACGGTCGTACTGAGGATGACGCACATACGGAAGATGTGCGTGGAGAACGATGGAGAGGTAGCCTTTTTCGTCCGTATTCATTTTTTCCTTGAAACTGATCTTGACTGTTCGGAAGAACCCTGTCCTTGAAAATACCTCTCAAGAATATCTTTCACGGAGAATGAACTGGGACCGTTCGCAACTCCCGCCGAATGTCCGAATAATTTCCAATAAATGTCATCAGGGAGCATCCACTCCTCATCCACTACGTTTGAAACTCCGTAGCGAGGAGTACGGATACGGTTCGACCGCACACAGGAAAAAAAACGGCCGTCGGCGACTCGGATTCCCACCTCGGCAATCCATTCACTGTCCGGCAAACCCACATCCACGTACCAATTGTCTGCAACGCTCACTTCAATGTCAAAATAAGCGTGGGACTCAGGCAGCGACAACCCCGTCACATGATAAACACGTAAAACTGTCTTTCCCTCGGGCAGGCCGATAGTTCGAATCAGGGTCTTGACACGGTTTAAGGTTTCGGGGGTTACTTCCCAATAGGCGTAGAACCACCAGGGGTCGCGCACCAAAAGCACCAGCGCATCCTGCCCATACCGCGCCGGAAATTGCCATGCACTGCGTGTATCGTTGAAATCTTTCTGGGGTTCGGGCGCTGCTGGCCGCAGATCCGGTCTTTTTACCTCTTTTTTAGATCGCGCCTGGCGCTTACGAGAGGCTTTTTTCGGAGTAACTCGTGTAGTTTTTCGGGTTTTCTTTTTCATCGCTAAGGTGCATGCTGAATGTCTTAATTATAAGCGATGAAACAAGTTATGACAACAACAAAAGCCCTTCTGCGGAAGCTATGGGCTCCAGACCCAGCGGCACAAATTGCTTTTCCAAGGAAGCATAATCCTGGTCATGGATCAATAGGTAAAAATCCTTTCTACCGGCTTTAAGCCTCTCTTTCAGTGCGTCGGGAGTGTCCAGATACGCGCTGGTATGATCGAGATAAAACAGCGCCGCCGGAGACTCATGGTA
>JAHFFI010000068.1 GCA_023248025.1 Candidatus Omnitrophota bacterium | reverse complement strand
TTTTTAACCCATGAAAAGCCGTTCAATCCTTCTATTCCTCATTGTTTTTGTCCTGCCCATGGCATGGGTGACGCAGGGTCTTGCGGATGAAAAATCGCCGGCGCAGGGCGGCGCTATCCAAGTGCACGGAGATGCCGTCGAGTACTTCAATGAAACACAAAAAGTCGTGGGTACGGGGAACGTTTCCATAGACTATGAAGGAGCCCTCCTCACCGCCGACAAGATTACGGTAAATCTTGCCGCAAAAGTTGCGCTCGCCGAAGGTCATGTCGTCCTGACTCAGAAAGGCAGTATTTTTAAGGGCGATCGCGGCGAATATAATTTCGACAAGAAAATCGGCAACGTTTCCAACATGAACGCCGCGATAGAGCCCAGCTATTACGGCAAAGCGCAGACCATTGAAAGAGTTTCCGAGCACCATTACCGCGCAAAGAACAGTTCGCTCACGACCTGCTGCGGCGACAGTCCTTTTTATAGAATACAGGCTCAGCAGGTCGACATCTATCCCGGCGAAAAGGTCGAAGCCCGAAATGCGCTTCTTTTTATCAAGGATGTGCCGGTGCTGTACATTCCATATTTTGTCACTTATCTTTTGGATTTCGAACGGTTCCCGATTCAGATTATCCCCGGAAAGAACAGCGAGTGGGGAGCTTTCGTTTTGACGAAATACCGCTATCATCTGGCGGATTCACAGAATTTTAAATCACGCGGAAACCTGCTTCTGGATTATCGCGCCAAGCGCGGGCTGGGCGGCGGCGGCGAAAATTTTTATCGCGGCGATACCGTCGGGCGCGGAGCATTGAGGACCTATATTATCGATGACCAGGATGCGCCTTCCGGAATAGATTCCCAGCGGTATCGCGTGCAGTGGCGCCATCAGATGAAATGGACGAAGGACACGACCTTCACCACCGAGATCAATAAACTGAGCGATGCCACCATTATCAAAGATTTCTTTTTCCGGGAAGAATACGAGAGGGATGTGTTTCCGGATAATTACGTGTCCGTCATCACCGCCAAGCCTGAATATACGTTGAGCCTGCTGGCTCGCGCGCGAGTGGATGATTTTTTCAATGTGGTGGAGCGCACACCGGAAATTCGTTTTGACACCCACAACCGCCAGTTCGTGGAGACTCCTTTTTACCTGAGGCAGGAAGCGCAGTTCTCCGTACTCAAAAAAACATTCGCCGGCGACGCGGATTCACTCGATGCCAATCGTCTTGAAACAAATCATACGCTGCTTTATGCGGGTCACGTGGGAGATCTGTCTGTGACGCCGCGTATCGGAACGCACCAGACGTATTATTCCCGCGACAATGCAGGTGAGCGGAACCATGTGCGCGCAACGGTGGACCCGGGTCTTGACGCGAGCATTAAATTTTTTAAAATATATGATATTTATATCAAGGCATTCGGCCTGGACTACAATCAGATTCGCCATATTTTCACACCGACGGCCAGCTATAATTATCGCCCCAATCCTACCGTTGCCAGGACGACTCTGCAGCAGTTCGACTCGCTCGATGCGTTGGACAAACAAAATTTCGTGCGCTACGCGTTTGAAAATAAACTGCAGACTAAAAACCATTCCGACATCAAGGGTGAACTTTACTCGCGTGAGATTGCGCGCATCATTCCGTTTGTTGACCATGATCTGCACACAGGGCGCCTTGACAACGTGGGAATGGATATCGAACTTAGACCCTATGCGTGGCTCGGTATAGAGGGCGACGGCACTTATAATACGCGCACCCGCGATTTTGAGACCGTGAATGCGGATGTCTATTTCACGCGCGGCGCTTTGCGCGTGGCGCTGGGACAGCGTTATGTTCAGCACGAATCAAGCCAGGCTACGACGCAGGTCGATTATCGCATTAACAGCGAGTGGAGTTTTAAAGTGTACGAGCGTTATGAATTCCAGGAAAGTAAATCAAAAGAATTTGAGGTAACGGTATCCAAAGCGTTTAATTGCGTAATAACAGACCTGACGTATAATCATAGAGACGGGGACGCGTTCTTTTTTGTGGTCAGGCTCAAGGCCTTCCCAACAGCCTCTTTCGGCCTGAGCCAGACGTACAACCGCCCCAAAGCACCGCCTCGTGAGTTTTAGAAATGACAGAGCTTTCATTAAGGAACATTTTTAAATGAAAATTACGGTTGTAGGCTGCGGTTATGTAGGGCTTGTATCAGGCGCTTGTTTCGCGTCCCTGGGAAACCAGGTGATCTGTGTCGATGTGGACGCAAAAAAAGTAGCGATGCTGAAAAAAGGCCGCTCGCCGATATATGAACAGGGCCTCGAAGGGCTCATTCAGGATAGCTTAAGAACCAAGCGTATTGAATTTACGACAGACCTTGGATCTGCAACCAGGCGTTCGGATGTTATCTTTATCGCCGTGGGAACGCCACCCAAACCAAACGGCGATGCCGACTTGAGCTATATCGAGAACGTCACCCGCGTCGTAGCCAAAGAAATTAAAAATTCTTACAAGTTGATAGTTGAAAAAAGTACGGTCCCCGTTCAGACGGGTCTGTGGATAAAGGCGACGCTCGCGCGCCACGCCCGTAAAAATGCGCCTTTTGACGTCGCGTCAAACCCGGAATTTTTGAGAGAGGGAAGTGCCGTCAGCGATTTTTTAAATCCGGACCGCATCATCGTGGGCACCGAATCCAAGAAAGCGCGTGAGATCATGCATGATTTGTATCGTCCGCTCAAAGCGCCTATCCTTTTCACGGATATCAAGAGCGCCGAGATCATCAAGCACGCCTCGAATTCATTTCTTGCAGCAAAAATTTCTTTCATAAATGCCATCAGCAATATTTGCGAAGCGGCCAAGGCCGATGTGGAGCAGGTGGCGGCCGGTATGGGGCTTGACCACCGTATTGGAAAAGAATTTTTGAGCGCCGGCATTGGGTTTGGCGGATCCTGCTTTCCGAAAGACCTTTCGGCATTTATTTATATTTCCAATAAGCTGGGTTATGATTTCAAATTGCTCAAAGTAGTCGAGGAGATCAACGAAGAGCAGAAAAAAATATTCGTAAAAAAAATAAGAAAAGCAGCCGGTGATCTGCGTTCCAAGACTGTGGCGGTGCTGGGGCTGGCTTTCAAGCCCAATACCGACGACATGCGTTGTGCGCCGAGTGTGGATATTATTTCCGCGCTCAAGCAGCAGGGCGCCAAGATCCGCTGCTACGATCCACACGCTATTCCTAAAGCAAAGACTGTTTTAAAGGGCGTGACGTACTGTCAGGACAGCTACTCCTGTTGCGAGGGAAGCGACTTTGCCGTTATTCTGACGGAATGGCATGAATTCAAGGAGCTGGACCTTAAACGCGTGAAGACATTATTGAAACAACGGCTGCTTTTTGACGGCCGCAACATTTACGAACCAGAAAGAATGAAAAAACTCGGCCTGCGTTATATTTCCATCGGCCGCGCGTCGGAGGGACGCTAGCGCATGCGTGAAACCTCAGTAAAGGGCATCATTCTGGCCGGGGGTCTTGGGAAAAGACTTTCGCCGCTTACCAAAATCACCAATAAACATCTTTTACCGATTTATGACAAGCCGATGATTTATTATCCTATCCAGCTTTTGGTGGATGCGGGCATTAAAGACATTCTTATTGTGACGGGAGGTCATCACGCCGGTGAATTTTTAAGGCTCCTGGGCAATGGTCATGGTTTTGGTTTGAAACATTTGAATTACACCTATCAAGAAGGAGAGGGTGGCATCGCTCAAGCGCTGGGTCTGGCGCGCCATTTTGCCGGAGAAAGCAGAATCGTGGTGGTTTTGGGCGACAATTTAATGGAATACGGCATCCGCGAATATGTGGATCATTTCAGGGCGCAGAAGTCGGGTGGTCGCGTTCTCTTGAAAGAAGTCGAAGATCCGGAGCGTTTCGGCGTGGCGGCGCTCAAAGGCAAACGCATTGTTTCCATCGAAGAAAAACCCAAAAAACCCAAAAGCGACCATGCGGTGACCGGTGTTTATATGTACGATGCCAATGTATTCGACATCATTAAGACGCTTCGGCCTTCGCATCGCGGGGAACTTGAGATTACGGATGTCAACAACGCCTATATCCGCCGCGGCGACCTCCAGTTCGATATTGTTAAAGGCTGGTGGGCGGACTGCGGTACTTTCAATTCGCTTCTTCGCGCAAACCAACTCGTCGCCAAGCAAAACCATTATGGCCGGCAAGCGTAAAAAGATACTCGTCACGGGCGGCGCGGGGTTCATTGGCTCGCATCTCATTAAACTTTGGCTCAAAACCAACCCCTCGGTAGAAATCGTTAACCTTGACAGCCTCACTTATTGCGGGGACCCGTCGCGTCTGGAGGACTTAAGACGCCATGAGCGGTATCAATTCATAAAAGGGAATATCTGTGATCCGGACATCGTGAAAGACACCATGCGCGGCTGCGCTGGGGTGGTTCATCTGGCCGCAGAGAGCCATGTGGATCGCTCACTTTTGGATGGGAAGGTATTTTTCCAGACCAATACCTGCGGCACTTACGTTCTTCTTGAAGAAGCGCGCCGTACGGGTGTCGAACGGTTTTTATTTGTCAGCACGGACGAAGTTTATGGCAGCCGGCCGAAAGGTTTTTTTAAAGAGACGGATGCGCTTCATCCGACAAGTCCGTATTCGGTGTCGAAGACCGCGGCGGATCTTTTAGCGCTGTCTTATGCGCATACTTACGGCTTGAATGCCGTGGTCACGAGAGGGGGAAACACCTTCGGGCCGTACCAATACCCCGAAAAAGTCGTACCGCTTTTTGTGTCCAACGCGCTTTCCAATAAACGATTGCCGCTTTATGGCGATGGGCTTCAGGTGAGGAATTGGGTGCACGTCGAAGACCATGCGCATGCCATCATTACCTGCTTTGAAAAAGGAAAAAAAGGCGAGGCGTATAATGTCGCCTCAGATGACTATGTGACGAATGTGGATTTAACCCATCAGATCCTGAAGATACTGGGAAAACCGGCGTCACTTATCCAGAAGGTTACTGACCGTCCCGGCCATGACCGCCGGTATGCCATGAATGCTTCTAAAATAAAAAAATTGGGTTGGCGCCCCAAACGCAAATTTGCCGCCGCTCTCCGTGAAACCGTGCTCTGGTATCGCGACAACCGTATTTGGTGGGAACGCATCAAAGATAAAACGGCGGATTTTAAGAATTATTATGCAAAGCAGTACGCCCGCTCCGTATGATCCTGGTAACAGGTGCCTCCGGTCTTCTAGCCGGGCCACTGCTCAAAGAATTATCCAAAAAGAAACATCCTGTACGCGCTGTCTCAAGGAAAGATTATGACCTCTCCGATAACATTTCCATAAAAGCGCTTTTTGAAGGCCTGAAGCCGGAGGCTGTCATTCATCCCGCCGGTTTCACCGACGTGGACGGTTGTGAAAATGACGGCGCAAAAGCCTGGCGCGACAACGCGGAAACGACGAGGAATTTATCGCGCGCCTGCGGAGAAAAGAACATCCCTTTTATTTATGTCAGCACCGATTATGTGTTCAGCGGCGAAAAGGGGACACCCTACCTGGAAAACGACTCAACGAACCCCGTCAATATCTATGGTATGACAAAACTGGCCGGTGAGGTTTACGCGCGAGCAGGGGCTGGGCGCTCGGCCGTTGTTCGCACCAGTTGGCTTTTTGGTCCGGGGAATCCTAAGAATTTCGTGAATGCCATGAGCCGCCGTCTTAGAACGGAATCCAAAGTCGGTGCGCTGGACGACCAGAAAGGATGCGCGACGGGGGCATCGGATCTTTCCGAGGCGCTGGTCACCGTGATGGAATATTTGATCAAACTCGAAAAAAATAAAATATTCCACGAGACGTTTCATTTTTGTAATGCAGGAGAAACAACGCGCTTTGAAATGACGCGCGTTATGGCTAAAATCATGAGGCGCGATCAAACAGAGATTAGCCGCATAGATCCGTCGACCCTAACCGGGCGCGTGGCGCTGCGTCCGCGCGTTTCGGCCCTGTCCTGCGCTCATTATGAAAAATTTTTTAACTTACGGATCCGTCCCTGGCAGAAATCGCTTGAGGACTACCTCAGGGAGTCGGGAGCATGAGAGTTTTTATAACCGGCGTCTCCGGTTTTGCGGGGCGACACCTGGCTGAGTATTGTGTCACACAAAAAAAGGCCGAGGTTCATGGGCTCCAAAGAAAAAGTTCTCAGCGTGCTGCAGCGTCGCGTCTGCCAAGAAAAATAAAACTCTGGGAAGGCGAGCTTTTGGACTTTGCTCGTCTTAAGCAGATTTTAAAAAAAGTGAAGCCTGACAGAATATTTCATCTGGCGGCCCAGACATCAGTCCCTTCTTCGTGGGCTAACCCTTCGGAAGCATTCCGGACCAATGTGCTTGGCACGTATTACCTTTTGGAAGCGGTGCGGGAACTTAAATTAAGCCCCAGAATCCATATCGCAAGTTCAAGTGAAGAATATGGCCGCCTGACCTCCAAAGAAATCCCCGTCAGCGAGAAAGCCCGGCTTCGGCCTGTGAGTCCGTATGGTATTTCAAAAGTGGGGCAGGACGTGATCGGACGCTTTTATTATGAAGCCTTCGGATTGCCGGTGGTGGTGACCCGTTCTTTTAGCCATACGGGTCCGGGGCAGAGCGACAAATTTGTCGCCGGGTCGTTCGCAAGACAAATAGCAGAAATTGAGGCAACGCACGGGAAACGCGTGATTTACACCGGAAATCTTGATAACATAAGGGACTTCACGGATGTTCGGGACATTGTTAGAGCTTATTGGCTGGCTCTTGAAAAAGGAAAGCCCGGAAAAGTTTACAATATCGCATCCTCCAGGGGCATTCCCGTGAAGTTCATAGCCGAGACGCTGGTGGGTTTGGCCCGTGCACCGATTGTTTTAAAGAAGGACAAAGCGCGTCTTCGCAAGAGTGACGTTCCGCGTATAGTGGGGGATGCGTCGAAATTTTGCCGCGATACAGGCTGGGTGCCAGAGATTACGGCAGAGAGAATGCTTTTGGACCTATTGAATGACTGGAGAGAAAAGTGCTCTTAAAATCATTTCAGCAAAAGATTCAGTATAAAAAAGCCAGGGTTGGTATTGTGGGTTTGGGGTATGTCGGCCTGCCGCTGGCCGTTGCATTTGCGAAAAAAGGTCTCTCTGTTACCGGTATCGATGTGGATGCTAAGAAAGTGGCACAGCTCAATCGCGGTACTTCTTACATCATTGATGTACCGTCTGCAGATATTAAAAGTGTTCTGAAGTCCCGTTGTTTCCGTGCTGTCGCGGATTATAAATCAGCGGCTTCGCTCGATGCCATCATCATCTGCGTTCCTACACCGTTAAGCAAAACCCATGAGCCTGATATTTCTTATGTGGTGGATGCGACCAGGCAGATCGCTAAGCACTTAAGAAAAGGCCAGCTCATCGTCCTTGAAAGTACAACCTATCCTGGCACGACGCAGGAGGTGATGCTGCCGCTTTTTGAGAAGACGGGCCTTCGCTGCGAAAAAGATTTCTTCTTGGCATTTTCGCCTGAGCGCGTCGACCCGGGCAATAAAGATTTTGGCATCACGTCCATTCCGAAAGTAGTTGGCGGGGTGGGGAAGCATTCCACCGAAGCGGCCCGCT
>JAHFFI010000067.1 GCA_023248025.1 Candidatus Omnitrophota bacterium | reverse complement strand
GGAAGAAATCGAGATGGACGGGGAGACGAAGAAGAAAGTGGATGGGATGTGGAAGGAATTAGGGATAAACCAATGAAACGAGCGGCAGGTGGCAAGGCATTGTCCTCGCTGCGCCACTCGTCGCGCCCCACCGAGGCGCGACTTCGTTGCATGCTCGGACTTCGCGGTGTGAATAATGTTCCGTGGCGCGAGGCCCTCGCAAGCCGCTGCTCGGACAACGCCTTGCCGCCCGTCGCCAGCACCACCATTCAATCTGATGTCACTAGCACCCGAGCGGGTGCCTTTGGCATCCAGGCGGCTTCGCCGCCACGATTTGCCCTGCAAATCGCCTCGGTCGTTTTAAAAAACCAGGGGCTTGATAAATGTTAATTTATTTTGATGAGACATACGATGGAGGCCATGCCTACCTTGTTCTAGGGGCTTTATTCAATCCGCATTCCCGCTATTTACATGAAAGGCTTCGAGAAATTAAAAGAGCGCACAATTTCAGAGATACCAGAACCGGGCGGTACAAAGAAATAAAGTATAATGACTGTTACACACAAGAAAATTACAATGTGTGCCATGATGCTATTGATGCGTTCATGGATAGCACGAGTTGGTATCGAGCCATTGTGATAAAACAAAGTGAGCTTGATCTGAATCGCTTTGGTACTCCGCACGAGACAGACACTTTAAAAAAAGCTCGCGCCTATAAAAAGTTTGCAGAGATGTTAATTTGTAAGAACACCGTAAATGTTGTTAATGGGGTCTTATTAACTGACGAGCTTACTCGCTGTAATGGAGATGAATTTATAGACAGAATGAAAGAAATTTTCTGCGTGCCCGGCAACCCCTATTATGCCGGTCGAAACGATGCTCCATTGAAAGATGTGCTTGATGTCCAGTCCAGTAGCGAACAATACCAAGTGATTCAAGTGTGCGACTTGCTCTCAGGCTGCATTATAAATGACCATTTTCCAACAGCCAATCGATGGAAGAATGAAATCAGGCAATATGTTGTAAGAAGTCTAGGCGTGGATTCATTAAAAGAATCATATTGGGGACAATACAAAAGAGCGGATTTAGACGACAGTCACCCCAAATTTAACATTTGGTATTGGCACCCCACAGGGAGCCCCTAATAAACAAAAGAACCCAGGTTGGCGAATATTTTAGCGATAGTCGGAGGCCGACATCTCTACTCGCTACCTAGGCTAACCAAAGTATACGGTTAGATTCAAATAAAGTCAAATAATGTCAAAAGCGCATAATTTGTTCAAGTATCAACATCAAATTAGACCTGTTGTCGCCTCACGGCTGGTAACTTTGTTGCCTTGGAGCGGGAAAAACTGCAGGACTTACCGAGAGTTCAACTATGATTGAATGGTTCAAAAAAATCATATTAGAAAATTTTGCCGCCATTACTGGATTGCTGGGGGTCGGTATAGGCGGGTGGATTGCCAACCAACAATTTACTAGGGATAAAAAGTTAGATTTCTATGAAAAGCAACTGCGTGAGTTTTATTCACCTCTAGTTGGCATTAGAGAGGAAATAAGAGTTCTTGGTGAATTTAGGCTTGAAGGGGAACAGGCCTCTTTTAAATGGTGGGAAAAAATATGTAGTTATGGCAAAGATTTAAATCCAGATAAATCGCAGCCTTATTATGAACAAGAAGGTAAATATATATCGACTCAGATTAAATATGAAAACATGCAGTTAAACGATAAAATAATTCCTGGTTATCGAAAAATGGTACAGATTTTCCTAAATAATTATTGGTTAGCGGAAGAGGAAACAAAAAAATATCTCCCCGTATTAATCAAGTTTGTCGAAACGTGGGAAAGATATTTATCGGGAATGCATCCAATGGAGGTAATACAGCAAATTCAGGTAAAAGAAGAAGCGCTTATGCCTTTTTATGCTCAAATAAATGAAACGCATAAAAAACTAAGAGAAAAATTAAAAAATAGGAAGTTATAGGGAATAGATTTGAAACAGTCCAAACACACACAGTTTCGCAGTGGCAGAGTAAACGCTAAAATTTGAGGTACATTAGATGCCAAAGGCAAACATAAATTCTTGGTCCGAATATAAGGATTGGATCGCTGGATCAATCAGAAATAAAAAAGATTTTTTTTATCGAGGTCACTCGCGCGACGAATGGAAACTACAAAGCTGCTTCCATCGATTTGCTAAGAAATTAAAGAAGCCCTTATCCTTAGAGGAATATTTAGGAAATGTAATTCCGACATTAAATTATTTTGTTTCCGCAGCGCATAATGAAATAATTAATTTGAATGACCAGAATGAGTTTGGGGCATTTTTATCGCTCACTCAGCATCATGGTTTTCCAACCCCGTTACTTGACTGGACCTACTCACCATTTATTGCTGCCTATTTTGCTTTTCGAGAAGTGAACGACGTTAACCCAGGTTGTGACAATGTCAAAATTTATATTTTTGATCATTTTTTATGGCAATCACATTTTGAACAACTATATAATTTAAAGGAAACGAAGCAGTATGTAAGTGTATTTATTCCATTCTCAAAGAATAATCCTCGTATTATTTCACAACGTGGAACATGCACAATTACAAATGTTGACGATATGGAACAATACATAAATGAGCGAGAAAAGGAAAAAAGTGCTCAATATTTATACACCGTTTTGATATCCGTTAAGGATAAACCGAAAATTATGAAAGAGTTAAATTTAATGGGTATAAATGAAATGAGTTTATTTCCAGGAATTGATGGAATATGTCGGGCTATGAAGGATCAATTCTTCTCTAATGATGAAATTGGAACAACCCCATCCGAGATGATGGCGCAAATTAAGAAATATTTTGAGAACCAGAAGAAAAAAGAAGAAAGCGCTCTTAGCAAAGTCTTGGCTCAAGGATTATCCGGGGCCTCCAATGTGCTTGGCCGAACCAGGTCAGAATAGGACCATACGTATAAGCTAATATTTATAATCACTGTAGTATCAGTGGTGTGTTCGCAGTCATGTTGGGCCTCGTGTGAGGCGGAAGAGACGGCGATGTTGGCCGCAAAAAAGGAAATGTCCGCGACAATGTCGAGAGTGAATGAGGTCGACTCACAGAGGTATCTCGGCAGGTCATTTTATGAGCCTTATCGAGCCTTCCAGCGGGATGCCATCGAGGACCGCCGCTTTTACTGGTTTAATGGCATCGACTATTTGCAGTCGAGAAGGGACCGCCGCAATGCGTGGGTGGCATGGCGGAAAGCCCAAATGTCCTATGATCAATGCCAAGAAGGCTTGAAGACAGGGCGCGATGCTCTTAAGGGGGCGAGTTGAGATATAATAGGAGCCATAGAAAAAGGAGAGAAGAACATGGTAAAACCAATTCCTGACGGGTATCGTTCAGTGACGCCGAGCGTAATGTATAAAGATACGCTTAAGGCGATCGATTTTTACAAGAAGGCGTTCGGGGCTAAAATGCTGGGGATTTTTCCCTCGCCGGATGGGCAGGGCGTGATGCATGCCACCATCCAGATCGGGGATTCCATCCTCATGATGGCCGATGAGATGAAGGGGCCGATGCGGAAGAGCGCGGAATCCATGGGCGGCTCGCCGGCGAATTTTTGGATCTACACCGAGAACTGCGATGCCTTTTTCGATAAAGCAGTTCAGGTGGGAGCTACTTCCGTTATGCCGGTCGCGGATATGTTCTGGGGGGACCGCATGGGTGCTTTGCAGGACCCGTTCGGTTATATTTGGAATGTCGCGACGCATACCCGCGATCTGACTGACAGTCAGGTGAAAAAAGAGGCTGAAGTCTTTTTTGCGTCCATGGCGAAAAAATAATTCGTGGCCCAGGCTAAAATTCTGGCATTCGCGGGTAGTCTGAGGAAAGATTCGTTCAATAAGAAATTGGTGCGCGTCGCCGTGGAAGGCGCCAAAAGCGCCGGGGCCGCGGTGACGCTCATCGATCTCAAAGATTTTCCACTGCCGGTGTATGATGGTGATATCGAAACGGCGGAAGGTCTTCCGGTCAACGCAAAGAAACTGAAAGATATCTTCTTGCAGCATCAGGGGCTTCTCATCGCTTCGCCGGAGTACAATAGCTCCATTCCCGGCGGTTTGAAGAACATGATCGACTGGATTTCAAGAGCGGAGTCTAAAGACGAACCTTCGCTGGCCTGTTTCAGCAAGAAAGTGGCTGCGATCATGAGTGCTTCGCCGGGCGGTCTCGGAGGGCTCCGAGCGTTGGTTCCTTTGCGGGCCATGCTGGGTAATATCGGTGTTCTGGTTCTTCCGGGGCAGATCGCGGTGTCACGGGCGGATGGAGCATTCGACGAGCAGGGTGCATTGAAAGACGCCAAGCAGGACGCGGCGGTGCGCAAGCTCGCGGCAGAATTAACGCAGACGTTGACCAAATTATTTTGAAAAATAAACGGATCACAGGAGGCATTCGATGAAAAAAGAAATGTTGTGGGTATTAGCTTTGGTTTTATCGACAAGCGGCACTGTTTTCGCCGCAACGGCGACCGTGGCGCTCAAGGGAACCTCTCCGGCGATGGAAAAAATTGCCGGACAGGCGGTTTTGACCGACACGGCCGAGGGGCTCAAAGTGACGGTGGACCTGCAAAACGTTCCGCCGGGCAAGCATGGATTCCATATTCACGAAGGTGATTCGTGCGCCGATGAAGGCAAGGCCGCGGGCGGGCATTTCAACCCTGACAAGGCGCCACACGGACTTCTCTCCAAAGATGGTTTTTCGCACGCGCATGCGGGTGACCTGGGAAATGTAGAGATCGGCGCCGACGGCACGGGAAAAGTGGACACCGTGATCAGCGGCTTGACTCTGGCAGGAGAGGGTGCGCATCGTGTGGCCGGACGCACGATCATTCTGCATGAAAAAGAGGACGATTTCGGACAGCCGACGGGGAACGCCGGCGGACGCATCGCCTGCGGGCAGATCCAGTTGACGGAATAATATGGCTGTTTACACCTGTCCCACCTGTGGTGAAAAAATGGAAAGAGATCTGACTCTTTTCATGGACCACACCGATGCGCACATCGTTGAAGAGGTGAAGAAACTGCATCCGACTTGGATCACGGATGATGGGTTTTGCGCCAAGTGCCTCGATTATTATAAAAAGGCCAGGCTTGGGGAAGCGACCAATCTGGACAGCGCGGGAGTCAAGCGGCGTTATGTCCTGGGTATCGTCGGTTTTGGCGGCGCAGCCGCGACGTGGTTTTGGCTGAATGGCGCGCAGGCGCCACGGGAGACGAAATGGATCCTTTTTCCTCTTTTTTTTATGGGGCTCCTTGGGCTTATTCAGGCGCAGAACAAATTTTGCGTGGTCATCGCTCAGCAGCAGGCCGAGGCGATGCGCCGCCGCGCGTTTAAAATGTTATTATTGGTCGCGGGATTGGCCATAGTATTAACCGTTGTTGCTTACTATTTTTAAATCTGGAATGGTTGGCAAGTATATGTCTTTCGCGTCACCGCTCGATTTTCCCCTCCGAGGAAAATCTTCGCTCCATGCTCCTCCTCGCGGTGTACAAAACAGTGTTCCGTGGCGCTCGTCGTCGCAAGGCGCCGCGAAAGACATATATTTGCCAACCTATTTTGAGGATTTATGCCAAGTAAGGTAAAAACTTTTATTGAACTTATCAAGTTCGAACATACTGTGTTCGCATTGCCGTTCGCGTATCTTGGGTTGTGGATGGCCCGGAAAAGCTGGCCGTCCTGGCGCGTATTTTTGGGCGTGACTCTCGCGATGGTGTCCGCACGCACGGCGGGCATGCTGCTGAACCGTCTGGCGGACCGTGCCATTGACGCCAAAAATCCCCGCACGCGGAACCGCGCTTTGGTGACCGGCGATTTTTCGATGCAGGCTGCGTGGGCGGCAACAGCTGTTTCGATCATCATTTTTTTTGTGGCAGCTTCCTGGCTCAATCCGCTTTGTCTGAAACTTTCGCCCATCGCCCTTATCCTGCTTTCCGGGTATCATTATGTGAAGCGCTTCAGTTTTCTTTGCCATTTTGCTTTGGGCGCCGTGCTTGGTATTGCGCCCGTCGGCGGGTGGCTCGCGGCCACCGGACAGTTTTCCTGGGTGCCGCTGCCTCTGGCGTTTGCCGTCATGGCCTGGGTGGCGGGTTTCGATATTTTGTACAGTCTACAGGACCTGGATTTTGACAAGTCTATGGGGCTCCATTCCGTACCGGTGCATTTCGGGCTGAGTCCGTCGCTCAAGATCTCTTTTTACTGTCACGTGGCGGCGGTGGCGTTCCTGGCCCTGTTTGGCTTAGTCGCGCAGTTGGGCATCTTGTACGCATTTGGCGTGCTGGTCACGGCTGGACTCTTGTGGTTCGAGCATCATCTGGTGGGGGACGGTGACCTATCACGTCTCAATACCGCTTTTTTCACCATCAATGGCTGGATCGGGATACTCCTTTTTGTGTTTGCTTTTATGGACGTTTATCAATGAAAATTATTGTGGGCATCACCGGAGCCAGCGGAGCCATTTTGGGACAGCGTCTGGTGCGTTTTTTGCTGGAAGACGACCATGAGGTGCATGCCATCATCAGTCCCAGCGGCGTGGCGGTGTTTGCCGAGGAATTGGACATCAGATTGGGCGGTTCACACGCCGAGATACGGAAAAATTTTCTGAAGCATTACAAAAATAATAAAACTCTTCATGTGGCTCCGGCGGATGATTTCGCTGCCAGGATCTCCAGCGGCTCATCCTCCATCGACGCCATGGTCATCGTGCCCTGCAGCATGTCCACGGCTGCTGCCGTGGCGCATGGGCTGACACTCAACCTCATTCACCGCGCCGCCAGCGTCTCTATCAAGGAAAAAAGGCCTTTCATCATCGTGCCGCGCGAAAGCCCCATGAGTGCTATCCATCTGCGGAATCTTCTCACTCTTTCCGAAGTAGGCGTGCACGTAGTGCCGGCCACCACGGCGTTCTATCACAAGCCCAAAACGGTGGAGGAAATGGTCGATTTTACGCTGGGAAGAGTGCTTGATATTTTAAAAATAAAGCATAAACTGTTTACGCGTTGGCGCGAAAGCGCTGCGGAAGAATAACCGTCTTTCTGGGAAGAATTTTCATGGAAACCGTCAAAGAATTCAAGGACATTTTCGACAAAGTAAAGGCTGGTGTGCGCCTTTCCGAAGAGGACGGGGTCCGTCTCATCAAGTCCCACAACGTGGTGGAGTTGGGAGCCATGGCGGACTTCGCGAGGAAACGCCTTCACGGCGCGAAGGCGCATTTCACGCATTCGATCAACGTCAATCATTCCAATATCTGCGTCCTCGAGTGCAAGTTCTGCGCGTTCGCGAAAAAGAAGAAGGACCCCGGTGCTTTTTCTCTGTCCATCGAAGAGATCGAGCGGCGTGTCGTGACAGCGGCCAAACACGGTGTCTGGGAAGTGCATATCGTCGGTGGCCTGGACCCGGAGCTCAAGCTCGCTTATTACGAAGAAATGCTCAAGCGCATCAAAGCCGCGTGTCCCGGAGTCCTTATCCAAGCCTTCACGGCCGTAGAGCTTGATTTTTATGCGCGCCTTGAAAAGATCCAAGTCGAAGAAGTGATCGACCGGCTTATCGCGGCGGGTCTGGGCGGGGTGCCCGGCGGCGGCGCGGAAATATTCAGCGAACGCGCTCGCGCGCTCATCTGCGCGCCG
>JAHFFI010000066.1 GCA_023248025.1 Candidatus Omnitrophota bacterium | reverse complement strand
TATCTGCGCTTTGGAGTGAATCATGGATTTATCATAGGCCATCGGAACACCGGGGTCAAGCCGCCGGTTTCCAGGCCTTTACGTATGAAGAAACGCCATCGGAGACCACTTCGATAGCGCCCTGTTCATCCGTGCGAAAAACTTGATTTCCGGGCACAGCCTTTAAAATATCGAGCGTCACAGGGTTAGGATGATGGTAAATATTCCGCTCTCCCACACTGATAATGCTGACTTTGGGACTCACTCGCTTGATAAATGCCTGTCCGGTCACATCCAGACGCGCGCCGTGATGGGGCACTTTTAGAACATCGGCATCCAACGATTCCTCCGAGGCAAGCAATGCTCCCATCGCTTCTTTTTGAATATCCCCCGTCAGTATCCAATAGGTGCCGCGGTAACGGATGCCCAACACCACCGAATCCTCGTTGATATTTTTATGCGGTTTCTGGCCCCGATACGGATTGAGAATGCGCACGCTCACGTCATGAAAATCGTCGATAGCGTCGCCGGCGGCGGCCTCCCTGTAGTCTGCGCGTTCTTTGGCGACCTTTTTCTTAAATCTTTCGTATAAATAGCTTTTATAAGCACGTTTTGGTTCAATCACTTTCTTGATACGAAATTCATCAAAAATATAAATCAGGCCGCCAATATGGTCCTCCTGCGGATGTGTCGCAATGAGCACATCGATCACGCGGACGCCTTTTGATTTAAGAAACGGCGATACAACCCAGCGGCCTTTATCGGAAAAAAGACCTTTTCCACCATCCACCAACATATTCCGCCCATCCGGAAATTGAATGTAAATGGCATCCCCCTGCCCCACATCCAGCACCGTCATGCGCAATTTTCCAAAATTAGCCGCATAAAGGAAGACGGCCTGCGCTGCAAATATTATAAAGAGAAAAGAAACGACTGCCAGTGCTCTTTTGGCAGAATTTTTAAATTGCTTGGTTTCCAAAATATAAATAATTCCCGCCGTCATGACTGCCCAAAGGGGCCATGGTATTTTTCCTGAAATAAAATATGCCCCGGGAATACTTTCGACCGCATTGAGCGAGAGGACCATCGCTTTCATAAGTCCTGCCACGGAAACCGTTATCAGCCCGAGCGCCGGAGGCATCCACGAAATAAAAAATAAAATAACTCCCAGAAAGAATATCGCAAATGTTATCGGAACCACGGCCAAATTGGCAATGAGCGACAACGGCGTGACAATATAAAAATTTTGCGCCGTTACCGGAAGCGTCAGAACAACGCATACGAACGAGCCCCAGAAAAGCTCGCGGAAGTAACGGGCTGTTTTTTCTTTGAAAGTGAACGTTTCGTTCGGCAGAAGCTCGGGCGGTACACAGAACTTTTGAAAATACCGGGCGAGGGCGAAAACGGCCAAGAATGAAAGTTGGAAACCGATATCAAAAATTTCTTCCGGGTGAATCAGCAAAATAATGCAGGCCGCGAAACCGATCGTATTCAACATATCCGTTCGCCGACCCAGAAGCTTACCCCCTATCCAGACACTCGCCATGAGCGACGCGCGCACCATCGACGGCTGCCAGCCCACGACGAGACAATAGGCCCAAATCGCAGCGAGGAGAAAAATGAGTTTACTGTCGCGCTTGATGGGAAGCGGCTTCAGGAGAAATAAAATGACCGCGCAGAGAAAACCGATATTAAAACCGCTCACCGCCAGGATATGCAGCGTGCCGGTTTTCATGAAAAGTTCTTTAAATTCTTCGGTGAGGTCCGAACGCTCGCCTAAAAAAAGTGCGGCAAGAAAAGCGGCTGTGTCCCCCTGAAAATGACGATGAAGCGTCTCGGATAAATAATGTTTGGCGTCGAGTGCTTTTGCAAACACCGGATTTGCGGGAGAGGAGGCTAATTTTTTGGGCGCCGAATGGCGGTCCACATAAAAAAAACTTCGGATACCCTGCCGTTCCCAATAAAGGCGCGCGTCGAAACCATTGGGATTGGTCCTGGGCCGCGGGAGTGTGAGCCTTCCCTTCAGAACCACCTCGTCGCCGTAGGCAAGGTCCAGAGAACTGCGGTGAAGCGTGACTTTCGTCCGCCCTTCGGCTTTAAAAGCTTCTTTGGTGTCCGCCTGCCACAATTTTTTTACTTTCAGCGTGAAAGTAAAATTCTTCTGATTAGGCCAAAGCGTTTTCTCCTCGACATCGGAATCCACGACACCACCCACGATATAATCACCGGAGGCTTTTTTGGCAAACCGCGATAACTCATCCAACGGAACGGGAACTATTTTTTCCCAGATGCCGGCCGCATGCAGCGAAATAATGCCGATTGAAAGAAAAATAGCTAAATAAAATAAGGGACGCTTAAAAAATAGATTAAACAGCAAGGGTGTAGATTTTTTTGGGGACGTATTTTTTTTGCTTTATGGGGCGACCGGCTATGGCTTCGATGATTTTAGGATCTTTCATGACTTCTTTTTCGACGAACGCCTCGTCCGCGTCGGCAGGTATAAGAACACGGGATTTCACTTTACCGTTCACCATGAGGGGAATCTCAATGGTATCGTCTTCAATGCATGAGGGATCAAACGAGGGCCAGTCCTGAGCGGCGAGAGACTTCGTATGGCCCAATTTTTCCCACAGCGCTTCTGCCAGGTGCGGCGCGAAAGGCGCCAAAAGAAGAGTGAATTTTTCCATTATAACTTTAGGTTTTTTATCGGCTTTGGCTATTTCGTTGGAAAAGACCATCATTGCGGATATGGCCGTATTGAACGCGAGCGCTTCGATATCCTCTGTCACCTTTTTCACGGTTCGGTGAATGAGTTTATTCAGTTCAAGCGAGGCCGGAACATCCTCAATCGATTCGTAAAGACGCCACACGCGCCCAAGAAAACGATAAACACCTTCAACCCCGTTCATCGACCACGCCTTCCCCTGCATCAAGGGCCCCATGAACATTTCATAGAGGCGCATGCTGTCAGCGCCGTAGGCTTCGACTATCTTATCGGGATTGATGACATTGCCGCGTGACTTGGACATTTTCTGCCCGTCTTCGCCGAGTATCATTCCCTGGTTCACGAGTTTCGTAAAAGGTTCTTGGGTCGAAACCAGTTTCAGATCATAAAGCACTTTATGCCAGAATCTCGCATAGAGTAAATGCAGCACCGCGTGTTCCGCCCCGCCGATATACAGATCCACCGGCATCCAGTATTTTTCTTTTTCGGAATCAACAAATGCCTTTTCATTTCTGGGGTCCAAGTAGCGCAGATAATACCAGCAGGAGCCGGCCCACTGGGGCATGGTGTTGGCTTCGCGTTTTGCCGGTGCTGAACACTTGGGGCATCTGACATTCACCCATTGCACGGCTTTCGCAAGCGGAGGCTCCGCATTTCCGGAGGGCTTAAAATCACTCATCTCGGGCAGCCGCAAAGGAAGCTCGCTTTCGGGCAAGGGCACGGTGCCGCAGAGCCCGCAATGTATAATCGGGATGGGTTCACCCCAATACCGCTGGCGCGAAAAAAGCCAGTCACGCAGTTTGTAATTCACGGTCTTTTGGCCCACTTTTTTCTCTTCCAGCCACCCGATAATTTTCTTTTTCGCATCCGGCGTTTTCAGGCCATTCAGAAAATCGCTGTTTATATTCCGGCCGTCGCCGGCGAACGCTTCTTTCTTTGCGTCTCCACCGGAAATGACTTCAAGAATTTTAAGCTCAAATTTTTTGGCGAATGCCCAATCGCGCTGGTCATGAGCCGGCACCGCCATGATGGCCCCCGTTCCGTAGGTCGAGAGCACATAATCCGCGATCCAAATAGGAATTTTCTGCTTATTCACGGGATTAACAGCATAGGCACCCGTAAAAACGCCCGTTTTGTCTTTCGATAATGACGTGCGTTCAAGCTCGCTTTTTCTCTGGGCCTTTTCTTGATAAATGGCCACCGCTTTCTTTTGTTCAGGCGCTGTGATTATGGGAAGCAGCGTGTGCTCGGGTGAAAGCACCATATAGGTCGCACCGAACAACGTATCGGGCCGCGTCGTAAATACCTTTATCGTTTCGTTTTTATCCGCAACTTTAAAATCCACAAAAGCACCTTCACTGCGGCCGATCCAGTTTTTTTGCATCTCTTTGATAGACTCAGACCAATCAAGCCCTTCAAGGTCATTCAATAATCTATCCGCGTAGGCCGTGATTTTAAGCATCCACTGTTTCATGGGGCGCCGCATGACCGGATGATTGCCCCGCTCAGATTTTCCATCCACCACTTCTTCGTTAGCCAGAACACAACCCAGCGCCTCGCACCACCACACCGGCACCTCGGCCATGTAAGCCAACCCCTTTTCATACAGTTTTAGGAATATCCACTGCGTCCAGCGCACGTACTTGGGATCGGTGGTATCTATCTCCCGCTCCCAGTCGTAACTCAAGCCGAGACTCTGGATTTGACGCTTGAATGTCTGAATATTTTTTTGAGTGGTGATTGCGGGATGGGTACCGGTTTCAATGGCATATTGTTCCGCCGGCAGGCCGAAAGCGTCCCACCCCATCGGATGAAGTACATTGAAACCGCTCATACGTTTATAGCGGGAAAAAATATCGGTCGCCGTGTAGCCCTCGGGATGGCCTACGTGGAGGCCGGCGCCTGAGGGATACGGGAACATATCGAGCGCATAAAGCTTCTTTTTACCTTTGGCTTCGGAAGGCTCCAAGGGCCTGAAACATTTATGCTCAAACCAGTACCTCTGCCATTTCTGTTCTATTTCTTTAAATGGAAAAAGCGGGTCTGGCATTTATTTTTTCTTTCCAAGAGTTATTAAAACTTCGGTGTGTCCGGACGCTGTCATATAATCCAATAAAGTTCGGACGAAGCAGAAAATACCAAGCATTTCGAGTGTTTCCTCAAGATCGGTGACCAGGCCATAAATTAAGCTGGGCCGCAAGCCTTCAGTTTCAAGGATACCTCCTACGCCTTCCATGACCACCGCACCAAAAAGAAAAATAAAGGCTGAAACCACAAATCCTACTTTCGTCTTTCTTGGCAGACTCCACACAAAACGCGCGTAGGCCATCGCTAGAAATAAACTGACAAAAAATCCCACGGTCAGCCAACCATAATAGAAAAAACCGCTAAAACCAAAAAAATGCCTTAACGGATAATTTAAAATTTCATGAATCGAGCACCCTTCGTCGACCGCGACGTAAAAAAATAAGGCTGACAATCCCATCCAGTGTAAAAATTGAGAATTTTTTTCTACTTTTTTAGTGGCGGCGATTCCATACGCCAACAGGGAAACCAAAAATAGCTGCCCCACCTGAAAAAATGTGGGAATATTGGCTTCCTCATCGAGATCAAAGAGCCTGATCAGGCCAAAACCGTATTCATGGCCCAACCCGTAGTGAACATAATAATCAATGATGCCGAGAATCGTGAGGACTGTGATCGAGACAAGAAGAAACTTGAGAATCCCGCGAGCCGATATTTCTATTTGAATAGTTTGACTCGACAAAAAAACCTCCGGTTTTGAGAACTCCCATTAGTGTCTCATAGTTTACGACAAATTGCCTCAAATGCAACGCGGCATCGTAGCTCACTTCGATTTTCACTAGATCATAATAGTTTTCAAAAATAGCCTCAGATGCGAGGCGCAAACGAGCGCCCGAAGGAGGCGTACCGAAAGGTACGTCGACTGAGGAAGCGAAATTTGCAACGAAGCAGATGAGGCTATTTTTGAAAACTATACCGAAGGTGGGAGTCGAACCCACAACCTCGTGAGAGGATCGGTTTTTGAGACCGACGCGTATGCCAGTTCCGCCACTTCGGCTAATATTGCCAAAGACAGGGTGTGGAGAACGGAACAGAAAAATCTTTTGGGACATTCTGTTTTCTGATTTCTGTCCTCTGTTTTCTGTCTTCTGTAATCCATGGACCTGGCCGGGATCGAACCGGCCACCTCTTCCATGCCATGGAAGCGCTCTACCAGATGAGCTACAGGCCCGAAAATCGTGATTCAAATAGGGACTAATACTAAGGTTTCACTAAATCTTCGAAGTCCTCAATACTAGCTTTTTCGTCTTTGTCTGTCAACGATGCACATCAATTGGACACTTCTAACGACTGATGAGAGCTGCGGTTACCAGAATCGAGGCGGCTCCTGTAAAGGTGGCCAGAAGGGTCGAGCGCGGATGATGCTTGATTGCTTCGCTTAATAGAGCGTGTATCACAAGGAAAAGGAATCCGCCGGCAACATGCCCCAGGATGAGCGCGATCCACCCCTCCGTATGGGCCATCCATGGCAGAAGACCAAAGAATCCGCCCAAAGCCGTAGTGGTGGCCTCTAACGTGAGCGTTAAAAAGAAAGACTTAAGCCGACTCATACCCGAGCCGCGCGCAATGAGCGTCAAGGCCATGCCTTCCGGAAATTTGTGATAGGCCACCGCTAAGAAGATGAGAAATCCGACGTGCGCCTTGTCCAAAACACCGCTTGAGATCGCAAGACCATCCATGAAACTATGCACTGAGAGCGCCACGATCATGGCGCCGGTAACCGCTTTAAAATTTACTTCCGTATGAGTAGCGGCGCAGGCAGGACAGATGTGAAATATAAAACGAGTGATAAGAAAAAATAGGAAATATCCCGAAACAATGCTCGCGAGCGCTTTGCTCCATCCCACCGCTTGCACGACTTCCGGGATGATCTCGATCGCGCTGACCGCGAGTAAAGCTCCGGCTGCGAAAGAAATAAGAACGCAGAGAACAAGATGATTTATGCGCTTGAGGCCAACCGCGGTCCACGCGCCCAATCCCGCCGCGGCAATAGCCGCCACAATACGAAGAAGACCTTCTTGCGACAAACGAAATCCCCTTCGCTAGGCGGACAAGTTAATTGCGACCGATCCGTCTTTGTTTGACGATCTGCTCGGCGCGGTACCAGTCATCAGCATCACTTCCATGCTCGGAGCCGCGCTCCAGGAAAAGCTGATACGCGACCTTTGCGATCTCATCCTGAACATTCTGCTGATTTTGGCTGGAGCTAACGGCTGAAGAGCGAGCCCCATTAGCGTTCTTCTGAGATGCTATTTTGGCCATAAAGAGTCTCCTTTTTTAATTGTGTCAAAAGGCTCTTTAAAAAGCAAGCGATTCAATTCCATTTCGAGGCCGTCAAAATCGGCCGGGGAGTATGAAAATTCCAATCTTTCTCCGGCTTTTGAAAAGTACAAGATACCTTTTTTGGGCGCTTGGCCGTACAACTTGAAGAATATCAGCGCATACAAACCGATCTGAAGACGGTAATGCTCATAATGCCCCGCCGGCATGGACGCATTCCATTCCCCGGTCTTATAATCCAGAATCACCCAGTCGCCGGTGGAGTCCTGATAGACCAGATCGATCTGTCCTTTGAGAAGTCCGCGCGACGTTTTATAAATGAACGGCAATTCAGGATAAGCGCGCCTGGATTTCTGAATGGCTGTCCCAAACGAGCTTTTCCAGAATCCTGTCACCGTTCGCTCGATTTCTTCTCTCTGTCTTTCAGAAAGCGCCAGAAAGAGCGGGTTCATAAAAAAAGCGCTTCCGACTCTCGCCGGCCTTTCCTTCACAAGCCATTCCATGCATTTATGAAAAATAACGCCAAATTCCTTCCGGGGGGCCGCATCCTCATCTTGGACTTCATCCGCACCCTCCTCGAACGCACTCCCTTCGTAACCTTTCTCGCCCC
>JAHFFI010000065.1 GCA_023248025.1 Candidatus Omnitrophota bacterium | reverse complement strand
CGAGGACAGAAGTTTTGATTTCGTCATTAAGAGCGCTCCAACGGCCATATTGATCAAGCGTGCCTGCGGATTGGCTAAGGCCTCAGGTGAACCCAATAAGACAAAAGTGGGCAAGCTCACCCGTGCACAGATAAAAGAAATCGCCGAAGAGAAGAAAAAGGATTTGAATGTGAAGGATGAGGAAGGTGCCTATAAGATTATTGCGGGTACTGCGCGCAGCATGGGTATAGACGTGGAGATCTGATATGGGAAAAATTAAAGAGACCAAACGCAACAAAGCGATCGCGGCGATAACGCAAAAAGGCAAGATTTTCGGGCTTCGCGAAGCGGTTCAAGTTTTAAAAAAGGCACCCGTGGCAAAGTTTGATCAGTCCGTAGAAATCCAGGTAAAACTCGGCGTGGATCCGGCTGCCTCTGATCAGGCGGTTCGCGGGACGGCGGTTCTTCCGCATGGTCAAGGCAAGAAATTACGCATCATTGTTTTCACAAAGGACGAATCCGGTAAAGCGGCCAAAGAAGCCGGGGCGGATGAGGTTGGCGGTGATGAGCTTGTCACAAAAGTTCTCGGAGGGTGGATGGATTTTGACGTTGCGATTGCCACCCCTTCTATGATGAAGGAAGTGGGTAAACTGGGTAAAGTGCTCGGCCCTCGCGGTCTCATGCCTTCGCCAAAAGCCGGTACCGTCACGGACAATCCCGCCAAGGCCGTCAATGAAGTGAAAGCCGGCCGCATCGAATTTAAAATGGACAAATTTGCCAACATCAATATGCTCATCGGCAAACTTTCTTTCGCCGAAGACAAGCTTGTGGATAACGGCAATGTCCTCATCGAATCGCTTATAAAAGCGCGTCCGAAGTCCCTCAAAGGCGCCTATCTCAAGAGCGCGCATTTATCCTGTACGATGGGCCCTGGGATCAAATTAGACCTGACGAAATACCTGAAAGAAAAGGAAACAGAAGAATGAAGACCACGGGACTAAGCCGAGTTTCCAAAGAAATCATCATACGCGAGCTCGACAAGGAATTAAAAAATTACAGCACTTATTTTGTCACGCAGCAGGGGAAAACTTCCGCTTTTGCGCTCGACGGCCTCCGTACGCGTCTGCGCAAAACTAAGGGTCGTTATATAGTCGTCAAAAATTCGCTGGCCAAGAAGGCATTTGAGAAGAACAAAATTGAGAAACTACCAGAAGGTCTTTCAGGAACCTGCGGCATTGCATTTTCAAACGGAGATCCCGTAGCGCCCAGCAAGATCCTCATGGAATTTGCCAAGGCGAACGAAGGTTTTGCAGTGAGCTCAGCCTATGTGAGCGGCGCTTACATGGCCCCTGAGCAGGTTAAGATACTCGCGACGCTTCCGTCGCGTGAAGTGCTCCTGTCACGAGTAATCGGCGGCATACAGGCTCCGATCTCGCAGTTCGTCAATGTGTTGTCAGGAACACTTCGTAAAGTAGTTTTGGTGTTGGATGCGGTTGCCAAAAAGAAGGGCAGCGCTTAATTAAACGGTAAGCTGCCTGTTTGGCAGTTTTAATGTAAATAACGAGGGATAAACAAATGACAGCAGCAAAGATGGAAGATGTAATCAGTTCTATAGAGTCCCTGAGCGTGCTTGAGCTCTCCGAACTCGTGAAAAAACTTGAAGACAAATTCGGTGTATCCGCCGCAGCTCCCATGATGGTCGCGGGCGCCGGCGCAGGTGCCGCCGCTGCAGTGGTCGAAGAGAAGACCTCGGTGACTGTGTTTCTCAAGAGCACCGGTGACAACAAGATCGGTGTGATCAAAGAGATTCGCGCGATCACTTCACTCGGTCTCAAAGAAGCAAAAGACCTCGTGGATACAGCTCCGAAACCGATCAAAGATAATGTTCCTGTGAAAGAAGCCGAAGCCATGAAGAAGTCTCTCGAAGCGGCCGGCGCACAAGTAGAACTTAAATAAGTCTTTATTGACGAACCCTTTTACCATTTGCTCCTAAAAGGAGCGAAGAAGGGATTTTTCGTCTTTGGTTTTTGAAACCTAGCGAAGGACAAAACGATCATGCATAAGCGTACGAATCTCGGAAGGATACCGGAAATCTGCGAAATGCCTCATTTGGTTGAAATTCAGACCAAATCTTATGAGGAGTTCCTTCAGATCGATGTTCCTAAAAGCCGCCGGCGCAATGTCGGCTTAGAGGAAGTATTACGCGAAGCGTTTCCCATTGAGAGTTATGACAAAAGCTACAAGCTAGAATATGTTTCGTATTCTCTCGGCAAGCCAAAGTATTCTCTCGAGGAATGCCAGAAAAAAGGAGTCACGTTTGCCGCTCCTCTGAAAGTCAAACTTCGGCTGAAAAGTCCCAAAGACACCAAAGAGCAAGAGATTTACATGGGTGAACTTCCTCTCATGACTGAGAATGGCACGTTCATCGTCAACGGCGACGAGCGCGTGGTTGTGAGCCAATTGCACCGTTCACCCGGCGTTTCGTTCGAAAAATCAATGCATCTGAACGGAAAGATGCTTTATTCCGCGAGAATCATCCCTCACCGCGGGGTCTGGCTTGAGTTCGAGTTTGATATCAATGACACGCTATATGCTTATATCGACCGGAAAAAGAAGCTTTTAGCGACCTCCCTATTAAGAATATTCGGCTACGCCTCCGATGAAGCGATCCTGAAGGCCTTCTGCGGAATCGAAAAGATAGAGTCCATTAACCGCTACAATCCCAAAAATCTCATTGGACACACCTTGGCTCAAGATGTTCAGAACCCTGAGACGAAAGCGATTCTGGCTGAGCAGGGCGCCCCGCTCACAAAAGAGCTTCTCCATAAAATCTCCGAGTGCGGCGTTAAAACTATCTTTATTACCCGTACACAGGTTCCTGAGATTGTGGCTACGCTGAAAAAAGACCACACCAAAACAGTCGACGACTCTCTAATCGATATTTACCGCAAACTTCGTCCGGGTGATCCGCCAACGGTGGACAGCGCAAAAACGATGGTGGAGCGCTTGTTCTTCGATCCTAAGCGTTATGATTTAGGCGCCGTGGGACGTTTTGTTTTAAACCGTAAGCTCGGCATGAAAACCAACGTAGAAAAAAGAATTTTAGATGCCGATACCGTGATCGCGATTATTAAAAGAGTGCTCGCCATCAAGAATGGCGACGGCATCGTCGATGACATCGATCATTTAGGTAATCGTCGTATCCGCACGGTGAGTGAGCTTTTGCAGGCGCAGTTCCGAATCGGTTTTGCGCGCTTGGAACGTTCCGCGAAGGAGCGCATGGGCATTTATGAACTCGAGAACATGATGCCGCATAATCTCATTAATTCCAAACTGGTCTCCAGTGTCATCCGCGATTTCTTCGGGCGCAGCCAGCTTTCACAGTTTATGGACCAAACCAATCCTTTGGCCGAGATGACGCACAAACGCCGTCTTTCAGCATTGGGGCCCGGAGGTCTTTCACGCGAGCGCGCCGGTTTTGAAGTGCGAGACGTGCATCATTCACACTATGGCCGTATCTGTCCTATTGAAACACCGGAAGGTCCAAACATCGGTCTTATTGCGTCGCTTTCCACGCATGCGCGGATCAATGAATTTGGTTTCATCGAGACCCCGTACCGCAAGGTCGACAGTGGACGTGTTACCAATAAGATAGACTATTTGTCCGCGGACCTGGAAGACCAGTATACGATCGCGCAGGCCAATGCGCGTCTCGACAAAGATGGTCATTTTACGGATTCCAAGGTGTCTTGCCGCTGCAAAGGGGATTTTCCCTTTACCAGCCCAAAAGATATTGATTATATGGACGTTTCTCCGCGTCAGCTCGTCAGTGTCGCGGCGAGTTTGATTCCCTTCTTGGAACATGACGACGCCAACCGCGCGCTCATGGGCTCCAACATGCAACGCCAGGCCGTGCCGCTTTTAGTCACAGAAGCGCCGGTGGTGGGAACGGGCATGGAGCATAAGACTGCGAGAGATTCCGGTGCGGTCGTTATTGCCAAAGAAGAAGGTAAGGTAACTGCGGTGCAGGCCGACGAGATCGTTGTCAGCGGCACGCGCTATCCTTTAAGAAAATTCATGCGCTCCAACGCCTCTACCTGCATCAATCAGCGCCCGATCGTGGAGCTGGGTGAAAAAGTGAAGGCAGGGCAAGTGTTGGCTGACGGCGCGGCTACGAAAGACGGTGAGTTGGCCCTAGGCCGCAATGTTCTCGTGGCTTTCATGCCATGGCGTGGATACAACTTCGAAGACGCTATCCTCATTAATGAGAAGCTCGTGCGCGAAGACGTCTACACTTCTATCCATATAGAGGAATTTGAGATCGAGTCCCGCGACACGCGTCTCGGTAAAGAAGAAATTACACGTGATATTCCAAATGTCGGCGAAGAAGCCTTAAAAGACCTCGGCGAAGACGGCATTGTTCGTATCGGCGCGGAAGTGGGTCCCGGAGATATTCTGGTGGGTAAGGTCACCCCCAAATCCGAGACCGAACTTTCGCCGGAAGAAAAGCTTTTACGAGCCATCTTCGGTGAAAAGGCCGGCGACGTTCGCGATGCCTCCCTTACGGTGCCTCCGGGCGTGGAAGGAGTCATCATCGACACAAAGGTGTTCTCGCGGAAGGGCCAGGAAAATAAATCTAAAGAAGTTCGCGCGAAAGAAGCCAAAGAGGTCGAGCAGATTCGTGAATTCTATGAAACACAGATTGCGCAGATCGAAAAAGACAAGATCCAGAAGCTTTCGAACCTGCTTGTCGGCAAAACGCTACTCGCGTCTCTTTTAGATGAAGAGACGGGAGCAACACTCATTGGCCGCGGAAGGGCCATCAAGAAGGCGGATCTTCAGAAACTGAGCAAAGCCGATCTCGAAAGCATCAAGCTCGAAGACGCGGATGACATTGAAGAGCAGATTAAAAAGATCGCAAGGCTCATGGACGAACAGATCGATGAGCTTCGCTACGAAGAAGACCGCGAAACGGACAAGATCAAGCGCGGTGACGAGCTTCCTCCGGGAGTACTGAAACGCGTGAAAGTTCTTGTAGCCGGCAAGCGCAAGATTCAGGTGGGCGACAAAATGGCCGGACGTCACGGCAACAAGGGTATCATCGCGAAGATTCTGCGCGAAGAGGACATGCCTTATTTGGCAGACGGTTCTCCCGTGGAGATCGTGCTCAATCCGCTGGGCGTGCCGTCCCGTATGAATGTGGGACAGGTACTCGAAACGCACTTAGGCTGGGCTGCGAAGATATTAGGGATGACCATGGCCACACCGGTATTTGATGGTGCGACCGAACATGATATTAAGCAATACATGAAAAAAGCCAATCTTCCCGAAGAAGGCAAAGTGGTGCTACGCGACGGACGCACCGGCGAGCGCTTCGACCAAAAAGTTACCGTCGGCTATATTTATATGTTGAAGCTGGCGCACTTGGTTGATGACAAAATTCACGCCCGTTCCATCGGGCCGTATTCGCTCGTCACGCAGCAGCCCCTGGGCGGCAAAGCTCAGTTCGGCGGCCAGCGTTTCGGTGAAATGGAAGTCTGGGCGCTTGAAGCCTATGGCGCAGCTTACACACTGCAGGAACTCCTGACGGTGAAGAGCGACGACGTACAAGGCCGTACGCGCATGTACGAATCTATTGTGAAAGGTGAGAATGCCCTTCAGGCGGATACGCCGGAATCCTTCAACGTGTTGGTGAAGGAGCTTCAATCATTGGCGTTGGATGTTCGCACGGAACGTAAAGTCGAAGACTCGAAAGAGGTGGCCAGTGAATCCGAATAATGACAACAATAATTCAAGCGAACCGCATGTAGCGCCCAATTTTGATTTTATTTCGATCAAAATCGCGTCCCCTGAAGTCATCCGTTCTTGGTCGCGCGGCGAGGTAAAGAAGCCGGAGACGATCAATTACCGCACGTTCAAACCCGAGAAGGACGGTCTTTTCTGCGAAAAGATATTCGGACCGTCACGCGACTGGGAATGTAACTGCGGTAAATATAAACGTATTAAGCACAAAGGTATTGTCTGCGATCGTTGCGGCGTGGAAGTAACACTTTCCAAAGTGCGCCGTGAGCGCATGGGCCATATCGAGCTGGCATGCCCCGTTACGCATATCTGGTTTTTTAAGGCCGTGCCGTCACGTATCGGAGCCATGCTTGAACTCAACCTGAGAGAGCTCGAGAGGATTATTTATTACGAAGAATACATTGTCATTGAGCCGGGCGATACGCCGCTGAAAAAAGGCGACCTCCTGTCGGAAGAAAAATACCAGCAGATGGTCGATAATTATGGTCACAAATTCGTTGCCAAGATGGGCGCCGAAGCCATTGCGGATCTCTTTAAAGACGTGAATCTTGACAAACTCGTGAGAAAACTTCACGAGGATCTTAAGCGAGCCAAGGGCGAAGCAACACAGAAAAAGATCATCAAGAATCTGCGTATTTGTGAGCAGTTCGCGAAATCAGGCAATAAACCTGAGTGGATGATCATCGATGTTGTTCCCGTCATTCCGCCGGATTTAAGACCGCTCGTTCCTTTGGATGGCGGACGTTTTGCCACCAGCGATTTGAATGATCTTTATCGCCGTGTCATAAACCGCAATAACCGTCTGAAGAAACTTCTGGAGCTCCGCGCTCCCGAAGTCATCGTGCGTAATGAAAAGCGCATGCTTCAAGAGGCGGTCGACGCTTTATTTGATAATGGCCGTCATGGCCGGCCGGTACTCGGTTCCGGCAATCGTCCGCTCAAGAGTTTGAGTGACATGTTGAAAGGCAAGCAGGGCCGTTTCCGTCAGAACCTTCTCGGAAAACGCGTTGATTATTCCGGCCGTTCCGTTATCGTCGTGGGACCGGAACTGAAACTCCATCAGTGCGGTCTTCCAAAGAAAATGGCGCTTGAGCTTTTCGAGCCGTTTATTATTAAAAAATTACGCGAGCGTGGATTTGTGCACACGATCAAAAGTGCCAAGCGCATGGTAGAAAAAGAGCGTCTCGAGGTTTGGGATATTCTCGAAGACGTGATCAAAAACCACCCGGTTATGCTGAACCGCGCGCCGACGCTTCACCGCTTGGGCGTCCAGGCGTTCGAGCCGGTGCTGGTAGAGGGCAAAGCCATCCGCATTCACCCGCTGGTTTGCGCGGCGTTCAATGCCGATTTCGACGGTGACCAAATGGCCGTGCACGTGCCGTTGTCGCTGGAAGCGCAGATAGAATGCCGCATTCTACTTCTGTCCGTTAACAATATTTTTTCTCCTGCCGATGGACGTCCTATTGCCACGCCGACTCAAGATATCGTATTGGGCAGCTATTATCTGTCCAAAGAAAAACCGGGCGCAAAGGGTGAGGGGAAGATATTCTCTAGCTCCGAAGAAGCGATCATTGCTTATAACGACAAAGAAGCCGCGCTTCACGCAAAGGTGAAAGTGCGCATTCAGGGCAAGCTCATTGAGACCACCGTAGGCCGCGTAATCTTCAATCAGGTTCTTCCTGACAATGTCGCGTTCTCGAATGTTCTTTTATCCAAGTCCAAGCTGAATGCTGTTATTGCCGACGCTTATAAAAAAGCGGGCCATCACCGCACCATTCAATTGCTCGACGATTTAAAAGACTTAGGTTTTGAATATGCTACGCTGGCCGGTATTTCCATCTCTATCGATGATATGAGAATCCCGACCAAAAAACAGACCATTATCGATAAAGCCCAGGAGCGGGTTTCCAAA
>JAHFFI010000064.1:3577-7705 GCA_023248025.1 Candidatus Omnitrophota bacterium | reverse complement strand
AGCAGCTCATCGAGATTGACACCCAGCTTTTTGGCATAGGCGGAATCAAACGCGTGTTCCGCGTCGATGAATGCAGCCGTGCCTTTTTTCTTCTGCGCCTGCGCGATGATGCTTAAGGTTAAAGTAGTTTTACCGCTGGATTCCGGTCCATAGATCTCGATCACTCGACCACGAGGAACTCCGCCCACACCCAGCGCAATGTCAAGCGCCGGAGCGCCCGTCGGAATTGCCGGAACATCGACTTTGTGATTGGAGCCCAAAGTCATAATAGAACCTTTACCGAATTGCTTTTCAATGTCTGAGACCGCCTGAATAATGGCTTTCTGCTTATCGACTATCTCTTTCGTGACAGCTTCTCGGGCGGTGGATAGTTCTTGCTTTGCTTCTTCTTTTTTACCTTTTTGGCGGGACATGCGGCCTCCGTTTTAATCATTCTTAAGTTAGTGTTACATCTCAATTTAAGTCAACTCAAAGGGGTCCACTTTGGCACCTGAACCCGGAACTTTCGTGGATTGTTATTGTACCATAATGTTCCCCTACAATACTAGACGTTCTGGTACGCGTTTTTCGTTCAAAAAAGTCGTGCTTGCAGTAAAAATACTTAACCGCATATAATTAAAGCGGATATGAATGTAGAGATACTCTCAATCGGCACAGAGCTTCTAGTTGGTTCTATTCTGGATACCAATGCCCGCTTTCTTTGCCAAAAGCTCGCTGAAAATGCGATCAATGTCTTTTACAGAACCACCGTCGGCGACAATATAGAAAGAATAGTAAAAGCCTTCGAAGAAGCGTCAGAGCGAGCAGACATCCTCATCACCTCCGGAGGTCTTGGGCCCACGGAAGACGACGTCACGGTTCGAGCGTTGGGACGTTTTCTTCAAGAGCCGCTCGTCCTCCATAAGCCGACTTATCGCTTTATCCGGGAACGTCTGAAGGAACGCCGTTATTCCATGACACGGCTCATTGCACGCCAATGCTACCTTCCGCGATCCGCCCGTGTCATGCCCAATAAACGTGGCACCGCCCCCGCGCTTCTATGCGAATACAGACGCGGCGGCTGTCAAAAATGGTTGCTCGTTCTTCCCGGTCCGCCGCGCGAACTTGAACCCTTATTCACGCAAACGGCTTTACCGCTTCTCATCCGCTGTGCGCGTATTAAAAAAGAGCATTTTATGATACGCTCCGTCAAAATTGCAGGCGCGGCCGAAGTTGACATCGCTCGTAAGGTCCCTCATCTTCTAAAAATGAAGCCGCCCATCACCGTAGGCATCTACGCCACGCCGGGTGAAGTCGAACTTAAGATCATGGCCAAGACGACATCGCACCGCGAAGCCAAAAAAAAAGTCTCGCATATCGAACGTGATATCCGCTCGCGCCTAAAAAAACTCGTCTATGGCACAGATTCGGACACTTTGAGTTCGGTCGTAGGAGAACTTTTAAAAAATTTGGGCGCCACTTTAAGCGCCGCTGAATCCTGCACGGGCGGTCTTTTATCCAGTGTTGTCACCCAGACTCCAGGAAGCTCCCGTTATTTTTTGGGTTCCATCGTATCCTATTCAAACCACATCAAAACAAGAGAACTTGGCATTTCTCCCGCGCTCATAAAAAAGCACGGCGCTGTCAGCGACTCTGTGGCCTCACAGATGGCGGAAAGTATACGAAGAATGTTCGGGTCGGATTACGGCATCGGCATCACGGGCATCGCCGGCCCCGGCGGCGGCACAACTTCAAAACCGGTAGGACTGGTTTACATTGCGTTGTCCGGACGACAGGGAGTGGTTTGTGAACGTTGGCAATTCTTTGGTTCACGCCAGGAGATACGATCGCGCGCAGTTTCGACAGCGCTCAATCGTCTTCGTATTTTGCTTTTAGACGCCACCTAACAAATACTGAAAAAATTCCTGTAAATTTTCCAGCTAAGTTCCTTAAGCCTGGTTTCAAGAGTATCGAAGCGATTCACTATCTCTTCTTTATCCTCGCGTCCGGCGAACCAGTCTTCCAGCATCCCCCGTTTCACCTCGATATGAAACTGAAAACCGTACATTTTATCCTGACAACGAAGCGCCTGGTTGGGAACGATGGGGTTTGTCGCTAAAAGTGGCGCTCCTTTTGGAAGGTCGAAAGTATCTTCATGCCATTGAAGCACCGGAAGGGTCTCTTCCTTGATTCCGCGAAACACCCTATCCTCCAGGGCCCGGCCAGTGAGCGTCACCTCGCCCCAACCCACCTCTTTGGCTGCTGCCTTGTAGACACGCGCGCCAAAAGCTTTGGCTAAAAGCTGAGAACCCAGACAAACTCCAAAAAAAGGAATTCCTTTTTTACCGATCTCCTGAATAAATTTATTTTCGGCCTTAAGGAATGGGTGCTTAACTTCTTCGTCTACGTTCATAGGGCCACCCATTGCGATCACTGCCTGGACGCGGGAAAAATCCGCAGGCAAAGACGCCTCTGCATAGAGGTTTACGTATTCAAATGCGATGTTATTTTCCGTCATAAAATCGGCGAGTGTCCCCGCGTCTTCATTCGCGACATGTTTCAGGATATAAACGCGCTTCGGATCAGCCATAGCCCTCTCACAATAAAATTGGTTACGAGCCCGGCGGCCAGATCGTCCCCCATAATGCTCCACGCTCCGCGCTGGTTCTGAATACGGCCGATAAACCAGGGCTTGGCAACGTCCAAAATCCTGAAAATAATGAAACCTGCCGCATATATAAACAAATTTTTGGGTAAAAAAATAATACTCAAGATCATGCCGCACACCTCATCCAGCACAAATCTCGGCGGGTCTTCGACGCCAAATGCCCTGCGACTGGGACCGCTCAGCGCTATCCCAACCAGGGTGAAAAAAACGAGAAGATATAAGGCGCTCGAGGGATCCGTCCAATGAACGATAGCAAGTCCTGCGGCACTTCCAAAAAAACCCGGCCAAAAGGGCGCGTAACCTACATAAAAAAAACTCGTCAGCATTCGAACGAGATGTTTTTTCATTTAGACCGAGATGCCGCGATGTATCGCACACCGCTCCACAGTGTCATCGCGACTACGCCCAGCATAACGGCATAGATGACGCGGTCAGCTGCAAGGTTCCAGGACGCATTCCAAAAAGTCATTTCGCGGACGATAAGCAACATCAAAATACCAACGATGAAAGAAAACTGAAATACCGTCTTATTTTTGCCGCTTGCGCGCGCAGATTGCGCGCGACCCGGTTTCATGAAAAGACGCCTTCCTGTAACGACCATGTCTCGCACGATGACGACGGATACCGTCCACACCGGAACAAGTTTTATCCATGCGAAGGCGATGAAGGCCGAGAGAACCAGCATTTTATCTGCAACCGGGTCCATCAGAATTCCAAAATCGGTGACCTGCTTATTTTTTCTGGCAAGACGTCCGTCCCAATAATCCGTGAGTGACGCCGCCAAAAAAATAACAAGCGCCAGACACTTGTAGACGAAGCCGGGATGTAAAGCAACCGGCATAAGCAAGATCGCAAGCACTATTCGCAAAATAGTCAGCCCGTTGGGAAGGTTCATGCGGAGCCGACAAGATCGTATTCAAGGCCGTCGGTGATCTTCACATCCGCGAACTGCCCGATTTTAAGCGGATTCGCAGCATGCACGATCACCTGCCCGTCCACTTCCGGGGCATCCGCGTAACTGCGACCATAATAAACGTCTTTTTCTTTTTTTGATTTTTCGTCAATAAGGACGCGGACGGTTTTTCCCATCCAGCTTTCATTAAACTCACGGGAAATATCCTGTTGCTGAGCCATGACCGCATTGAAACGCGCCTGTTTCACCTCCAAAGGAACCTGGTCTGCCATTTTATAGGCCTTAGCACCTTCTTCCGGTGAAAAAATAAATGCCCCCAACCGTTCAAAACGTACGCTTTTTAAAAAATCCATGAGGTCCTGAAATTCTTCCTCCGTTTCGCCCGGGAAACCCACGATAACGGTGGTGCGCAAAATTGCGCCCGGAATACGCTTACGGATCTCATCAATCCCCCACTGCATTTTGGCCCTATCGACGCCGCGATTCATGCGTTTGAGCATCGCGTCGTGGCTGTGCTCGATGGGAAAATCGAGGTACTTGCAGATCGTGGGATAACGGGCGATGGTAT
>JAHFFI010000064.1:2151-3567 GCA_023248025.1 Candidatus Omnitrophota bacterium | reverse complement strand
ATCGATGAGCTGGTCTGTCACATGTCCCGGATGGGCGTATAAAAGTCTGAGCCAAGGAACAACGGCGAGCTCGCCTAAAGCGGCCAAAAGTTTCGGTAATTCATAATTTCTTGAGCGGTCCATTCCGAACGCCGCCGTGTCCTGACCAATCAACATGATCTCAGACACCGAACGCTGGGTGGAAATATTCTTAACTTCGTTTACGATAGACTCGATGCTACGGGAACGATGCGCCCCTTTCATCATAGGAATAACGCAGTAGGAACAGGCGTTGATACAGCCTTCTGAGATCTTAACGTACGCGTAATGTTCGGGAGTAAGAAAATGCCGCGGTGTATTTTCATCCAAAAGATAGCGCGGTTTGGCTTTTACCTGAAATACTTTGGCGTGTTTTTCCTTGATGGGCCCTAAGACTCGGGCCAAATCCCCAAAATTATCGGTGCCGATAATCCCGTCCACTTCTCCAATCTCGGCTTTGAGCGCTTCCCCATGACGCTGGGCTAAGCAGCCCAGGACAACAACAGCCTGGAGGCGGCCTTTTTTCTTCATTTCACATAATTTGAGAATGACGTCAATGGACTCGATCTTAGCTTCTTCGATAAAGCCGCAAGTATTGACGATGGCAATGTCAGCATCCTCAATATTACGAACAATCTTATAACCTTCTTTCACGAGGCCCCCTAAAGCCACCTCGGAATCAACAAGGGTGCGGGCGCAGCCCAGGCTGACAAGACCCACTCTCATTAAGAACCTATTTTCACGCCGTCATGGGAGACAAGCATTTTCTTGATGACGCCTTTGCCGGGAGAGCCTATGGAAGTGCCATTGATCGTCAGGGACATGTTGGAAGAATTTCCGGTCCAGACCTCAAGGACCTGAGTCGCGGTCCAGCTTTCAGAGGTGCCGCGCTTCAACACTGTCTGAAAAAGCACCTTTCCGTCGGAAGTCACGCGCAGCCAGACGTTGTCTATTGCCTCGATCGTAAGGCGCAGAGGAAGTTTTTTACTGAGTTTCGGAAAATCACCCTGTTCAACGCTGCGCAACCATTCGGAGCCGACGCTGTTATTCATGCGGGGCGCTGCTTTGGGACTTTCGGCTGACGTCCGGACCGATGTTGTCGCTTCGCGAACGGGCTCTTTCGGCCCTCGTACGGATTTTACGGTTTTGGGAGTTTTATTTTTTGCTGCTAGAGCCTGAAGTGTTGCCATTTTTTTCTTCTCGTTCATGGTGCCATCGACACTATGGAATATAAAAAGTACTGCCGCTACCAGAAGAATAAGAGAAAAAACCCAGGCCATAGAAATAAATATCGTGTGGTTCCAGCTTGAGGTGAATTGTCTTTCTTCGGCCGGCTTAAGATACAACACCTGATCGGGGTCGACTCTTTTTTCTTTCTCATACGTGTCCAACATCTGA
>JAHFFI010000064.1:0-2141 GCA_023248025.1 Candidatus Omnitrophota bacterium | reverse complement strand
AAGAAAATCTGCGTAGGTACGAAGAAAGCTCTTTACAAAAAGCGGGCTGGGAAGCCGGTCAAAATGCTCTTCCTCTAGAAGCTGTATTACCTTCGGGTGCACTTTGATCTTGGAATGCACGTCTTCCAGGGTAAGCTGCTTTTTCTCCCTGGCTTCCTTGAGAAGACTGCCTATAGATTGCTGCATACTCGCGATCACTCTTGGTTTAGTTTTTGGTCTTCGCCCACCGCGTTCGCCGCTTTGGGTCTTTCGACAAGTATTTCACGTGGCTTAGCGCCACGATACGGTCCGACAATGCCTTCTTCTTCCATCATATCGATGAGGCGGGCGGCGCGAGTGTAGCCAAGCCCCAGGCGGCGCTGCACCATAGAGACCGAGGCCTGTCCCGTTTCAAGAATCACACGCTTGGCTTGATCATACACTTCATCCTTCTTAAAATCACCACTTAAGATCTTTTTAGAACCGGAAGGGTGCAACAAGACCTCATCCTGATACGCCACCTTGCGCTGATTCTTGATAAAACTTGTGACACGTTCAATCTCTTTATCCTGCACCCAGGCGCCTTGAGCCCTGACGAGCTTCGAACGGCGCGGGTCCATCAGAAGCATATCGCCGCGGCCTAGAAGCTTATCCGCACCGTTCTCATCCAGAATAGTGCGCGAATCCACTTTGGAGGCCACCTGGAACGCGATGCGCGCCGGAAAATTTGCCTTGATAACACCGGTAATAACGTCCACCGAAGGTCGCTGGGTAGCGAGTATCATATGAATACCTACCGCACGTGCAAGCTGAGCCAAACGTGTGATGGTATTTTCAACTTCCTGCTGCGAAGACAATATGAGATCGGCCAGTTCATCAATAATGAGAACAATATAGGGCATACGTTTTATAATCATCGGCTCGGTATTTTCATCGGGCGTATTAACAAGGTTCTCGGCCTTAATCTCATTTCGATCAAATTTGTCATTGTATGACGTGATATTTTTTGCGCCGACCTTGGATAAAATCCGGTAGCGTCTTTCCATTTCAGCGACGAGCCACAAAAGCGCGCCCGGCGCCTTCGTTTTGTCCGTGACGACCGGACAGATGAGATGCGGTAGATCATTGTAATAATGAAGTTCGACCATCTTGGGATCGATCATGAGAAATTTCACATCATCGGGCGTTGATTTATAGAGGAGACTTATGATGATGCTGTTAATGCAGACGCTTTTACCGGTGTTGGTTGCACCGGCAATCAAGAGATGCGGCATGTCCGCCAGATTACAGGCCAGCGGCATTCCTGCCGTGTCTTTACCCAGAATGATTGTCACACGAGAAGTTTCATTCTGGAATTCGCTCGAGGTGATAACATCTTTGATATAAACGGTCGCGGCGGCGCTGTTCGGAACTTCAATACCCACTCGGGACTTTCCGGGAATGGGCGCTACGATGCGCACGCTTGTGGCGCGCATGGCAAGCGCTATGTCATTCTCAAGAGCGGTTATCTTCTGAACTTTGACTCCGGCAGCCGGCTGTAATTCGTAGCGCGTGATCGTGGGCCCCTGCTCCACCTCGACAACTTTGGCATCGATATTAAAATCTCTCAGCGTGTCTTCCAATACACGTGAACTCTGCTCGAGGTCCCCTTTAACTTTCGACTGGTCGAGCACCAGCGGGGATTCCAGCAAATCCGGTGATGGCATAATGTAATTGCCTCTTACCGACGACTCGATCTGAATAGACTTCGGAGCGGGCTTGGTCTCCTGCGGCTTTGACACGGATAGCTTTATCTCGGGCCTTGCCGGTATTTCACGCGCTGCTTGCACAACTGCGAGCTTAGGATGAACGGGTATTGGTTTCAATATATTGGGTAACGGTTGTTTTTTTAATTCCGGCTTTGTAATGAATTCCGATGCCTTGACCAAAGGATTAACTGTCTTGGCTTTCTTCTCCGTGTTGCGGCTGATTAAGGACAAAAATAAGGCGTGAAATTTTTTAAAAACACCTTGCGCTACCTGCAGGACAAGCAGTTCTGTCGCAAGAACTATGGACAAAATAAAAAGCAGCAGCGAAACAAATATTCCGGCGTTTCCAAAAATAGCCGAGAAAAAAGTTGAGACAAAATAACCCAAAAGTCCTCCGGCCTGGAATCGTCGCGT
>JAHFFI010000063.1:3453-7753 GCA_023248025.1 Candidatus Omnitrophota bacterium | reverse complement strand
CTGAAGTTTGTGTTTGTGTTCGCCAATGGCGAAAGTACCCTGAATCATAACCTGGTTGTCATCTTGTCCGTCTGCCAGATCAAGATGCATAAACTGAGCTCGCCAGCGGGCGAATTCGCTCTGGTAGAACGTCAGGTAGCCGGTATAGCCAACATCCGCCGAATTGGGATTATCAATGGCGTCGTCCACAAGTTGGACGTGGTCAAATCTGAAGCCCGTCGCCCACTGGGGATGAAAACGCAGATCCGCCAGAATGTAGCCGCCCCAAAGGTTCCGGTTGTCGTCGACATCATTGAAGAATACGGCACCCGTACCCTCATCCACAGTTTCGACGAAGGATTCTGACCGATTGACATGAAACGCCTCAGTCTGGAGTTTGAAATGCCTTTGATCGGCATAGCGATAGATCAGCGTGCCGTCAAAGCCGATTACATTTACTTCAAACGTGGAATCGTCGTCACGTGACCCGGTCAGATACGAAGCACCAATTTCAAGACCGGTCACATCGCTTAAATCCCAGTAGTTCCTGAGATGGCTATAAATGGTAGGATGTCTTCGAGTCTCCCCAAACAGAGTACCGTCTTCTCCATTACCGCCTTCCAAAATACCCAATGATACTTGGTGTGTGGATGCCCATGGCAGATCAAGCGTCTTTTTGATATCGGCGCCAGACTTGTTATAGCCTTCCAACCCAAAATACCTCTGGATTACAAGCGGTTCGTCAACGGTATCCAGACTATCGCGATGAACAGGGAGGGCTTTGCCAATATTTGGCTTAAACCGCCCGAGACGGGCTGTAATACCCCAAGGCAGTCCGTAGTGGGTGTAGTAGGCCTCTTCTAGTCCCGCATCCTCAAAATCTGAAAATGAAACCGTCGCATCCAGACGGGAATAAGGATCAACAGCGCTTCCAAAAACAAGTTCCAGTTCTCGAACGCTAATCCGGTCCGCACCCTCAGCATCTTCCTTTGGGCTATCCAGTTTAAGGACGGTGTCGGCCACAGCGCCTATATCAGGATTCCACCGGCCTTGAAGCGCGCGGCTTCCGGATGATCCGGACTCGGGAGAGGTCGTGGACGGCTGAGGAGTTCGCCCTTTTAGAACAGCTATTTCACGCTGTTGGTTTTCCACGGTTAACTTAAGGTCGTTCACAATTTGAGACAGTTCTCTCACTTGGGATTCAAGTGACCCCATTTCTACCGCATGAGTGGGTTTTGATATTAAACAGCAGATACACAATATCCATAGCACACGAAATTTCATGACTCCTCCAAAGAATTAAAGATTTAATTGAGTAAAAAAGAAAAGCTGATGAGAGCTAGAGGGTTGCTGGAGGAGCTCGAACGGAAAAAAACCGGATGGGTAAAGCAATTACGGGTCGATCAATAAAAACAAGAAGGCAGACGACGAAAGAAAAGACAATGGCTGTGCCAAAACCGCCGATAACAGCTTGAAACCCATGCTGCACAAGTTGATGGATCGGGCAGGAGGCGTGTTTAGAATGGTTAAAGTCATCGCCGTGAACGTGAGGGATGACAGATAAGGCTCCCACCATCCCCACGGAAAGTATAGATAAAAAAAGTAAAAGTGCTAGAGGCTTTCTCAATCCAATTTTTTGAGTATTGTCCAATTGCGGGGATTTACGCATGATTGTGTCAGTATACACAACGGTAGAGGTTAGGACAACGAAACTTTGAAACGCTTATGCGTCTAGTATCGGCTAGACGTGCCTAGTTGAGGCAGTGATGGTATCCCAGTGGCGCCCCAAATCAAATTTTAGACACGGATCGGCAAAATGACAAAAGGAATTCCCTGTTGGTAAAATTTCCGCTGCATCACGAAAACCGTATGATTGTGTAACCACTTCGTCCATGTAGACTCATCCGGGAAGACCAACTGGCCGCCAAAAAAAACCGCATTGGGAAAGCGCTTGATGATCTGCGGCGCTATCTTTTCGATTTCACTGATGACGTCAATGCCAACATAGGACAGTCCTTCGGCGAACATTCCCTGATGACGCATGAACGTTACGTATTTTTGTACATCTTTGGACGCTTGCATCTTGAGATGTCCCATCTCGTCAACCCCCTTGAAATTACCGGCATCGATGACTCCGATCTCCACAAAAACGAAATTTTTGAAATCTTTTCCGAACCACCGGATGACGTTGAACAGCGTGTGCAGGCCCAGACCGTTATACCCATTAACAAGTAAAACCGCTGTTTTGGCAGCTTCGTCGAATGCTCTCCCCTCCGGCTCAGACCCTTGGATGGAAAAGCCGGCTGTCTGCACTAGGTCATTCAAGCGGCGCAACAGCTTGGCCGTATGAAGATAATGCCGCTTGATAGTCACCGCCAAAGCCACGAGAGAACTTGTGATCAAAAGTGTGATCCAACCTCCTTCGTGGAATTTGAGAATGACCACCGAGACAAGGATAAAGCTGGTCAGTACGAGTCCCGCGCCATTGACCGCCAAACGCCAAACCCAGTCTTTTTGTTTAGTTCTTTCATCCCACCAATGGCGCACCATACCCAGTTGGGAAAGGCAAAACGTGATGAACACATTGATGCTGTACAGTACAACAAGAAATCTCACCGAACCTCGCGTCAATAGAACGGTCACGAGCGCAGAGATCCCCATAAGCAACACCCCGTTCTGAGTAACCAAGCGGTCACTGAGGGTTGCGAACTTGGTCGGAAACCATCGGTCTAGTGCCATATTGGACAACACTCGTGGGCCGTCCAAAAACCCGGCCTGGGCGGCGATGAAAAGCAACAACGCCTCGGAAACTAGTGTCACAAAAACGAACACGATACCCAATTGCCCCCAATTTTTCGTGAGCTCCTGAAATAATATCGCATTCAGAGTTTTTCCCGGCTGATGGTCCACGTGATACAAAAGATAGGCTAGCATCAGGCCCGTCACTGTGAACGCCAGCGAAAGTGACATATAGAGCATGGTGCGTTTGCCTGTCTTGACCTTTGGCTCTCGCAAAATCGGAAGACCATTCGAAACCGCTTCGATGCCGGTAAACGTACCGGCCCCCATGCTGTAAGCACGCAGAATCAAAAAAAACATTCCGAAAAGACCAAGCTCCGCCCTCGTGCTATGGATATCCGCGGCCGTGGCACTGAATACCTGGGGAAAATTGCCAGCATGCTGAACGAGCGCATAACCGATTACAAAGATATGCGTCACAACAAACAATATAAAAATAGGAACCAACGGCACTACCGTTTCTTTGACACCTCGCAGATTCATGAGGGTCAAAAGCAGCACGCCAAAAATTGCGAACCCAAGTTTGCAGGACTGCCATTCGACTGGAAGAAAACTAAAGATCGCGTCCGCGCCGCTGGCGATTGAAATAGCGATCGTGAGGACATAGTCGATCAGAAGGGCGCAGCCCGACACTAATCCGGCATTTGGCGACAAGAGTTTGCTTGCCACCAGGTAACCACCCCCGCCCGTTGGAAAAAGCTCGATAATCTGCGAATAACTGGCGCTGATCAGAAACACGGTGATGGCCGAAGCAAGGGCCACAAATACCCCTAAATAGTGATGGCCTTGCAAAGCCAAAAAAGCCTCTTCAGGACCATAACAAGAAGACGAAAGCCCATCCGCACCAAGACCAACCCAAGCAAAAAAAGCGATCAGCGACAGGTTGTGAAATACCGAATGATCCATCGGATTACGCGCCTTACCGATAAGAATGTGCTTAACCTTCTTAGCGAACATTTTTGTCTTAGTCATGTCCGAAGCCCCCTTAAAATAAAAAGCCAAAGAGCTTATGCTCTTTGGCACAGTTCCCAATAGATATGCTTACGGGGTTAGCTGTCGGACTCGGGCTTTGTTGCCCGTCCGCCACAGTTCAAGTGACGAATTCGCCCCAAAAAATTGGGTCCCCCATCCCCTCTAATTAGCCCGTCAAAAACGGGACTTAAGAAGGGTTCAGCTTGTATAAGTGCGCTATTCTACTCCAAAATGAGCCAATGTCAAGCGGCGGATGGGCAGCCCATCGTTACAAGGCATCATTACGCCAGATTGTTTGATTCAAATTCCAAGCTCCCCATTTTCCACTAAAGCACGCGTGTCAGAATGGATGTTGATTCTTTGGCAGTCTTGCCGTCCGGGTAGCATTGCCAGCTCTGTTCGACATGGTTTGAGTCCTTGATCAACAACTCCAGATGATGCATGTGCGGTTCACCGGCCTTGATACTGTCCGGAACAAGGTCTAGACTTATTTTCTCGGCGCCGGGATTCTGCAGTACCATTTCCGGCTGATTAGCCATCGAGCAGTAGT
>JAHFFI010000063.1:0-3443 GCA_023248025.1 Candidatus Omnitrophota bacterium | reverse complement strand
TCGCGGTAGACCGAGACCATCTCCATCGGTGTGCCGGGAAAGATCGTCTCAACGACAGCGCTGCCATTCGATGTGACCTTGTAATCAAGGATGATTTTCCCATTCGGCATGTCCGGAGAAGGTCCTTCCCATTTTCCCGCCAGAGACTTTATCTTCTGCAGTTCGACGGAACCAACATAAGGCGGCGGCATCTTCTCCGCCTTTTCTGCCTTCCCAGTCTCAGCAGCAAACGCCGCCGATATTCCCACCAGAACTCCCAGTACCGTTAATTTCAGAATCCGATTCATCACTTTCTCCTTCTTAGTTGTCAAACTTACCCAGTCCCACTAAATTTTGTGCCAACATGCAGAGGCATTTTCTTAAGCAGAATCTATGGTATCACAGTGATACCCCAAATCAAATTTTAGCTGACCCGTCCATGCCGCGACGGCATCCGGTTTACGATTTATTGGGCGCAAAATCAGGCACAGGATAAATTTTTGGCATCGGTAAATTGTCTCTTTGAGCAAGCTCACGTTTGGCCTCTTTTGCTTTATTGTACACTATTCAAATTCTAAAACGACGTAGACGTAGCGCATTCCCAACGACAGATATAGAGCTAAAACTCATCGCGGCGCTGGCAATGATCGGAGAAAGTAAAATTCCAAAGAACGGATAAAGAATACCCGCCGCAACGGGAACTCCAAGAACGTTATAAATGAAAGCGAAAAAGAGATTTTCTCGGATATTTCTCATAGTTGCGCGGCTCAATTTTCTTGCTTTGGCAATGCCACGCAGATCTCCTTTGACAAGAGTCACTCCCGCACTCTCCATAGCGACATCCGTTCCACTACCCATCGCGATGCCGACATTTGCTTGCGCTAAAGCGGGGGCGTCATTGACGCCATCACCGGCCATGGCAACCAGATGCCCTTTTATCTGAAGCTCTTTGACAATCTCTCCTTTTTTCTCGGGTAATATTCCGGCACGCACCTCGTCGATGCCAAGCTTACGCGCCACCGCATCAGCGGTGACTTGATTATCGCCGGTAGCCATGATGAGCTTCAGTCCTTCTTTATGAAGCAGCTGGACCGCTTCGAGAGTAGACGGCTTAATCGAGTCCGAAACGCCTAAAATTCCAAGCGCCCGATTCTTATCCGCCAAAAACATGACGGTCTGGCCATCTTTTCGCAGTTCATCAGCCTTGGCGGTAAATCTTGATAATGAAATACCAAGCTCCTCGACCCATTTTTGATTTCCAAAAACAACATTTCTCCCGTCTACGCTTCCCATCACCCCTTTGCCCGTTATTGATTTAAAATCCTTGGTTTCACTGAAACGGACATTTTTAGATTCGGCTCCTTTCACGATTGCCTGCGCCAGTGGGTGTTCGCTTCCACGCTCCAGACTTCCAGCCAGATGCAAAAGATCATTTTCTGAAATTCCTTCAACTGGGTACATGGAAACAAGTTTTGGTTTTCCTTCCGTCAAAGTCCCTGTTTTATCAAAAATTAAAGTATCCACTTTTTGAAAAATCTCAAGCGCTTCAGCATTTTTAATCAGAACACCGGCAGCGGCTCCCCGACCCACTCCCACCATGATAGACATAGGCGTGGCCAGCCCCAGCGCGCACGGACAAGCGATGATAAGGACGGCGACCGCATTCACGAAAGCGTAGACCATTCTTGGTTGGGGTCCTAAGAGTGCCCAGATAATAAACGTCACAATCGCTACAAGGATAACGAGAGGTACAAAATAGCCTGCCACCGTGTCGGCGAGACGCTGGATTGGTGCACGACTTCTTTGGGCCTCTCGGACCATGTGCACAATCTGGGAAAGGAGTGTATCGCTCCCCACTCGCTCGGCTTCCATGACAAGCGATCCAGTGCCATTGACGGTTCCACCAACCACCTTTGATCCTTTTATTTTTTCGACAGGGATAGATTCGCCCGTCACCATGGATTCATCAATAGAACTTGCGCCCTCTAAGACAACACCGTCCGTTGGGATCTTCTCTCCTGGACGAATGCGCAATTTATCCCCACGCTTTATATTTTCAAGCAGAATATCCGTCTCTGCTCCGCCCGGCTGAATGATCCTTGCCATTTTAGGAGCTAGATTTAATAGGGCCCTCATGGCATCACTTGTTTGTGTCCTGGCCTTTAATTCCAACACCTGCCCCAATAGAACCAGAACGGTGATGGCGGCGGCCGCCTCAAAATAAACGGGTACTTGACCGCCATGCCCTTTAAAAGCATCAGGGAAAAGTTCCGGAAAAAGTAGAGCTACCACGCTGTAAACATAGGAAACTCCGACGCCGAGCGCGATGAGTGAAAACATATTGAGGCTTCGACGAACGACAGAGAGAGCGCCACGTTCAAAAAACGGGTATCCCGTCCATAGGACAACGGGTGTCACAAAAATAAACTGTATCCAATTAACGAGTCTCATGGATAAGAATTTTTCCAGCGGCTTGCCGGAAAGTATTTCACTCATTGCAAGAAAAATAATGGGTAGCGAAAGAAAAAGTCCTGCCCAAAAACGGCGGGACATGTCTTTGTATTCCTGGTTTTCCGGAGAAGCTGAAATATCCTTCGGCTCAAGCGCCATCCCACACTTGGGACAGGAGCCAGGACCTTCCTGAACCACTTCCGAGTGCATAGGACAAGTATAAAGCGCTTTTATGTTGGAGATTTTTACACTTTTATGCGCGTCAACATATTTGCCAGGGTCGGCTTGAAACTTAGCAAGGCATCCGGCAGAACAAAACCCATAGGTTTTGCCCTGCCATTTTGTTTTTACTTTAGGAGGTTCTTGAACCTCCATATCGCAGACAGGATCTTTCATTTTGTATTTTACCGTGACGATTGTTACCGGACCCCCTTAGCCAGGGAGGGGTTAGACCGGCATTAGCTTCCTATCCATAAGCTCGTCTACCAAGCGGTCTTGGCTCGTATAATCATAATACATTTTCTGCCTTTGGTCTTGAAAATCAGATAAGCCCAGATAAGCCGGTGAAAGAACCAAAAGATCGTCTTTTAGTCCCATGCTGTAGAACCTGAAGCTTGAATACGGGTAATCTTCGACTTTCTTACACAGACCTGCTTTGAGGGGATTTCGTTCGATATAGCGGCCGCATTCTAAGAGATAAGCATCTTTATCAACGACGGGACTTTTGTATCCTTTCTGAAAAAGACTCCCGGCCCAGGCATGGGTTTTACAATAGTAATAGGTGTAACGCCTGAGTATAAAGTGCGAGAACTTGCCAAGGGATTCAAGATTTGGGGCAAATAGCAGGATATGGACGTGATTATTCATAAGACAGTAGTGATAGATCCGTATTCCGTATAGGTCTTTATACTCAGCTATTAAGGCTTTAAATCGAAGAAAGTCTACGGGTGTGTGAAAAAGAAACTTCTTATTAATACCTCTTGTGATCCAATGATAAACGCCGGTAGGGCTTG
>JAHFFI010000062.1 GCA_023248025.1 Candidatus Omnitrophota bacterium | reverse complement strand
TGTTTCGCTTAAATCTAAAAAAGACCGCAAGCTTTCACAGCAGCAATTAATGGATAAATTCCGCAAGGAAATTGGCAAAATCCCGGACATGAAAATATTTGTGCAGGATCTTTCGATGCGGGGTTTCACGGCGCAGCGGGGATTTCCGGTGGAATTTGCCATACAGGGCAGCAATTGGGCGAAGCTCGCTGAACTTTCAAATACCATGATGGAAAAAATGCGCGCTACGGGATACATGACGGACGTTGATACGGATTATCTATTGGGTGTCACGGAAGTGCAGATCAAACCTGACAGGCAAAAAGCGCAGGAACGCGGCGTGGATATGGCAACTATCGGCAATGCCGTCAACGCGCTTATCGGCGGGCAGCGCGTGGGCAAATACACATCCGATGGGCGTCGCTATGATACGCGTGTGCGTCTTGTGGCCGCTGATCGCATGAGTCCGGAGGATATTCAAAAAATATGGGTATGGAATAATCGCGGGGAAATGGTGAAGCTCTCGGACGTCGTGAATATCGAACTCAAGCCCTCGCTTTTAAGCATCACGCGCCGTAATCGCGAGCGCGCCATCGGCGTATTTGCCAATATTGTTCCGGGTCGGTCGCAGGCGGATGCCATCGCATCGGTGGAACGCATCGCACGCGAAGTTTTGCCGGAAGGATACCGCATTCAATTCACCGGCGGTTCGCAAAGCATGCGGGAATCCATTTCGAGCCTGCGTTTCGCGTTTATTCTCGGTATTTTAATTGCCTACATGATTCTAGCGTCACAATTTAATAGCTACATTCATCCCTTGACGGTGCTGCTGGCTATGCCGTTTGCGATCACGGGGGCGCTTATTTCGCTTTTACTCGCCAATCAATCGCTCAATCTTTACAGCATGATCGCGCTGATCCTACTCATGGGTATCGTTAAGAAAAATTCGATACTTTTAGTGGAATTTACAAACCACGTACGTCGCGACAAGAATAAACCCATTAAAGAAGCGCTGCTCGAAGCGTGTCCCGTGCGTTTAAGGCCGATTCTCATGACGTCGGTCTCGACCGTAGCGGCGGCCGTTCCGCCGGCTCTGGCGCTGGGTCCCGGCGCTGAGACGCGTATCCCGATGGCGGTGGCTGTTATCGGCGGTGTTATGCTCTCCACATTTCTTACTCTGTTCATCGTTCCCTGCGCGTATTTGGTGCTTGCCAGGTTCGAGCGGGCAAAATATAGTAGTCAGTAGTCAGAACTCAGGAATCAGGGTAAGGAGACACTTCGTGTCTTGTATTTCCCTGGCCTCTGACTACTGACCGCTGAATACTGACCACTTGGAGCTTAATTTGATAATTTGTTGTCTGGATCTGGAAGGGGTATTGGTTCCGGAGATATGGATACAAGTCGCAAAAAAATTTGGCATCGCTGAGCTTAAGCTCACGACACGCGATATTCCGGATTATGATGTTTTGATGCGTCGCCGTATCAGGATATTAAAAGAAAACGGTATCAAGCTTGCCACCATTCAAAAAGTCATCTCCGGGATACGACCGCTTCCGGGTGCCAAGCAATTCCTAGATCTTCTTCGTTCAAAAGCGCAGGTTATTATATTGTCAGATACCTTTGAACAATTTGCAGGGCCGCTCATGAAGCAGCTGGGGTGGCCGGTTATTTTCTGCAATACACTTCTCGTTGATAAAAAAGGTTTTATTTCTGGCTATCGGTTGCGCCAAAGGGACGGCAAAAAGAAGGCGGTAGAGGCGCTGCGGACTATCGGATTTGAAGTGAGGGCGGCCGGCGATTCCTACAATGACATCACGATGCTTGCCTCCGCGAACCAAGGTGTTTTCTTCAATCCTCCGAGCAGTATCGCAAGAGAATTTCCTCGTTTTAAAGTAACGCGCGGGTATCCGGAACTGGCAAAGGTGCTTCTCGGTTGAAGTTTCGCATTCTCTGTTGGAATGTCAACGGTGTGCGCGCCGTCCTGAAGAAAGACTTTTTACCCTGGTTCAAAAAAGAATCGCCCGACGTTCTGTGTTTGCAGGAGATCAAGGCGTTTCAAAGCCAGGTGCCTCCCGAGTTTGTTCACTTTCCCGGCTACACCGCCTGTTTTAATTCCGCGAAGCGTCCGGGCTACAGCGGTGTCGCAACGCTCGCAAAAGTAAAGCCGCTTTCCGTGAAGACAGGTTTCGGCGTCCCTCGGTTTGATGATGAGGGGAGGGTGCTTGAAACGGAATTTAATCATTTCATTCTTTGCAATATTTATTTTCCGAACGGTAAGTCGGGCGATGAGCGGTTGAAATATAAAATGGATTTTTATGACGAAGCGCTTAAATATTTCCAGAAGTTGACTAAAAAAGGCAGAAAACTCGTCATTTGCGGCGATTATAACACCGCTCACAAGCCCATCGATCTTGCGCGGCCCAAGCAGAATGAAAAGATCTCAGGTTTTTTACCGGAAGAGCGCGCGTGGATGGACCGATTGGTCAAGGCAGGCTTTATAGATACGTTTCGCGTGCTCAAGCCGGAAGCCGTGGAATACAGCTGGTGGGATATGCGCACCGGCGCCCGCGAGCGCAACATCGGATGGCGTATTGATTATCATTTTATTTCAGAAAATCTGAGGCCGCATCTAAAAGAAGCTTACATTATGCCGGAAGTCACGGGGTCTGATCACTGTCCGGTGGGGGTGGAGCTGGAATTTCAGTAGACAGTAGACAGTTGACAGTAGTCAGTAGACAGGGAAAAGCTAGGAGACACTGCGTGTCCTATAAAGGTGCGTAATGACACAATGCCTTCCCCTGATATCTGACTACTGAATACTGACTACTTGTAACTATAATTATAATAGATACTTACGCCGTAACCTATTCTTAACAACCATGAAAATAGGTTGTTATATTCAAAAGGCATATTAGAACTAATATTCGGACAGGTTTTTTTATTGACACTGCGCAAAAGCAAGAGCGATAATAACTCACCAAAAATTAGGAGACTTAAATGGGCACCATTCAGGAATTCGCAAAGATAGTATCCAGCAATGGAGACAGCAAAGTGAAAGAAACATCGAAAGATTCAGGCTCTATCGCAAAAATTTATGGTTCAAATGTATTTAACGATCGCGTCATGAATGCGCGTTTGCCAAAAGACATTTATAAGGCGCTGCGCAAAACTATCGAAACCGGTGCTCCGATGACACTCGAAGTAGCCAATGTTGTCGCCAACACGATGAAAGACTGGGCGATCGAAAAGGGCGCAACGCATTACACCCATTGGTTCCAGCCATTGACCGGCGGTACGGCTGAAAAACATGATTCCTTTATTTCTCCGACAAGCGACGGCGGCGTTATCCTTGAATTTTCCGGTAAACAGCTGATACAAGGAGAGCCGGATGCTTCGAGTTTTCCGAGCGGCGGCCTGCGCGCGACCTTTGAGGCACGCGGATACACGGCTTGGGACTGCACTTCGCCCGCATTCTTAAAAGAAGACGGGCGCGGCGACGTGACGCTTTGCATTCCAACGGCATTCTGCTCGTACACGGGAGAAGCGCTAGACAAAAAGACGCCGCTTTTGCGCTCCATGGAAGCCGTTTCCAAGCAGGCGCTGCGTGTTCTGCGCGCGCTTGGCAATACCACCGCCAAAAGCGTCACCTCGACGGTCGGCCCGGAGCAGGAATATTTTCTAATCGATAAAAAATGGTATGACAAGCGCATTGATCTAATTTCTTCAGGACGCACGCTGTTCGGCGTCCCGGCTCCGAAGGGGCAGGAATTGGAAGATCAGTACTTTGGCGCCATCAAGGACCGCATCTCTTCCTTTATGCGAGATCTCGACGTCGAGCTCTGGAAGATGGGTGTGGCCGCGAAAACAAAACACAATGAAGTGGCCCCGGCCCAATATGAATTGGCGCCGATCTTTACGACCACCAACATCGCAACTGACCACAATCAGCTAGTGATGGAAACCATGCAGAAAGTCGCTCTGCGTCATGGCCTCGTGTGCTTATTGCACGAAAAACCATTCGCGGGCATTAATGGCTCGGGTAAACACAATAACTGGTCGTTGGCTACCGATGACGGTCATAATATTCTCGAACCGGGCAAAACGCCGCATGATAATGAACAGTTCTTGGTTTTCTTGGCCGCGATTATCAGGGCCGTCGATGTGCACGCGGACAAACTGCGTGCGGCCGCCGCCAACACCGGCAACGATCTGCGTCTGGGTGCCAACGAAGCGCCTCCGGCCATCATTTCCATCTTCATGGGGGAAGAATTAACGGACATCCTTGAGGCGCTTGGAAAAGGCAAGAAAGCACAGAGCAAGGGACAGCATTACCTGAATATTGGTGTGGACACCCTGCCGTCTCTTCCGAAAGACAACACGGACCGTAACCGCACGTCGCCGTTTGCTTTCACGGGTAATAAATTTGAATTCCGCATGGTGCCTTCATCGGCCTCAATTTCCGGGCCGAACACGGTACTCAACACCGTCGTTGCCGAGTCGCTTGACCACATTGCTACTCGACTTGAGAAAGCAAAAGACATCAACAAAGAAGCGGCCGCGATCATTAAAGAGGTGGTTAATAAGCATGACCGCATCATCTTCAACGGCAATAACTATTCGCCGGACTGGGTGAAGGAAGCTAAAAAGCGGAGCATCCCCAATATCTCAAACACCGTGGATGCGCTCGCGGCGATGGCCAATACTTCTGCCGAGAAGCTTTTCTCGAAATACAGAGTGCTCTCGAAAGAAGAACTTCATTCTCGCTATGAGATTTATCTAGAGATCTACTCGAAGAACATCAATATCGAGGCTCAGTCGTCGATCCGCATGGTAAGACAACAGTATTTACCGGTTGTGATGAACTATAGCGGGCAGTTGGCCAACACAGTCACGGCCCTTAAGTCGGCGGGGGCGTCTTCGGCCACACAAAAGGACATCCTAAGTGAGATCTCGGCATTGATTGCCTCCGCGTCCAAGAATTTGGCGGCGCTCGAAGTCGTCACAAAGAAAGCTCAAGCTACGTCGGAAGCCCACGCGAAAGCCGTGGTTTACCGCGACAAAGTGGTTCCGGCAATGAGCAGCCTGCGCGCTGATATTGATGCGCTGGAAATGTTGATCCCGTCGTCCGAATGGCCGGTTCCTTCATACGCGGACATGTTGTTTAAGTTTTAAATTGACAAATAACCCCGCTCTTCTTTAAGAATAATTTTCTTCAAGAAGGGCGGGTTTTTATCGAAAGCTTATTAAATATATTGAATTTCGATATCTGGCTATTCCACGCGATCAATCATCTACCACACGGCACGTTTTCGGATAACGCGGCGGTTTTCCTTTCATTTTTGGGGCAGGAGCCTATAGCGGTCGGAATAGCAGTCATATTTATTGTCATCGGTCTTTTTAGCGCCCATACAAAACTCTGGAAACATTCACTGGCCATAGCGCTTGGGGGGGCGACCGGCGGCTTTATCGTCGATGTTTTGAAGATGTGGATTGCCCGCCCCAGGCCCTACGAAGTCTTGAGCGATGCCTATCTTGTGGGTGAAGCTGGTGGCGCCTCATTTCCTTCGTGGCACAGCGCATGGTATGCGTTTTTGGCGGGTTATATGCTATTGCAAGTTACGAACAGGCATCGTTTCTTTTGGGTCGGTTTAGCGTTTTTGGGTGGATTTGTCAGGGTTTACCAAGGATTTCATTATCCCAGCGACATTGTCGGGGGGTGGGTGATCGGGGCGCTGCTTGCTTGGCTGACCGCTTTTTTATTTTCATCTTTTAATGTTTTAAGATATAATGGCAACATCACTTAAAGAAAAAAAGGAAATAGATGGCTTACAGATCTCTTTATAAAAGCGACTATCTAACCGACCGCGAACGTAAAAACATTATCCTTCTGGATGTTATCCGTCGCAATGGCCCTATTGCCAAAACAGACATTTCCCGTATTACGCAGTTTAATATTGTCACGGTTTCCAATTATGTCGAACATTACATCGACCAAAAGTTAGTCGTTGAAAAAGGTCTTGATATTTCAAGCGGAGGTCGCCGTCCTGAGCTTGTAGAGCTGAATGCGGAGTGGGGCCATCTGGTGGGCGTTGAGATCGGTCCTACGCATATTCTTGCAATGGTCTCTAATCTTACCCCCGCGATCCTTCATAAATTAAAAGTTAGAAGACCTGAGGGTCACATGGAAGTCGTCATCGCCGAAGCGGTGAAGCTTGTGAAAAAAGTTGTGGAAGAATCCAAGATTCCGATGGAGAAAGTCAAGGGCATTGGCCTTGGTATTTCGGGCGTTATCGACAAAGGCGCCGGCACCATCCGCGACACGGATCCTGTGCGCGGAAAGACGGTGGGGAGTTTTTCCACCGCAAAAGCGATTCTAGAAAAAGAATTTCGCGTGCCCGTTTCTGTGGGCAATGACGCGTCCCTGGCGGCGCTAGCCGAAAAAAAACTCAGTTTACGCATCGACGATGAAAATGTGCTTTATCTTTATTCCGATGTCGGCAGCGGTATTATTGCCAATAACGATTTATTTTGGGGTTCGAGCTGGAGTGCGGGAGAAATTCAGCTTACCCTCGATAATACGGAAGGGCTTTCGCTTGAACCGTGGGTCACAAAATCGGATTTCTTTAAATCGGAAGGACTGGACTTGGGCATGGTCCGGCGCGCGAAAGAGCGCATCAAAAAAGAGAACCCCGCCACGAAATTAATGGACACCGCGGGTAAGAACGTCGACAAGATTGATTTGGCTATGATATTCGAAGCCGCCAAACGTGATGATGCTTTCGCTAGCAGCGTCGTTGAAGAAGCGGCGACGCGCCTGGGTCTCAAAGTGGCGTATCTCACAAATTTCTTTAACCCTGAGGTTGTGGTTCTGGGCGGCGGCGTTGAAAAGGGCGGAGAGATCATTTTAAATGTCGTGCGACGCGTCGTGAAGCAGCTTGTGATGGAAGAGTCCGCGGGCGCCGTAAAAATTATTTTGTCTCGCTTAGGTGAAGACGCCGTGGCTTATGGCGCCGTGTGTTTGGTTACCCAAGAGCTTTTTGCGGAGGTATAAGAAATGGCTTTGATGACGCGCCGCCGCCTTTTGGATCATGCGGAATTAAACGACCACGAGAAAAAAAATCTCCAGATACTCGATACTATCCGTAAGCGCGGTCCCATCGCGCGCGCTGAGATCTCGCGTCTCATCGGCCTCAATATCGTCACCGTCACGAGCTACGTCGATCAGTACATTAAAAAGGGTGTGATCAAAGAAGTGGGTGTCGACGTCTCGAGCGGTGGCCGGAAGCCGACATTGGTCGATCTGAATCCTTCAGCGGTCTATCTCATTGGAGTGGGACTGAATGTTATTGATATGATCGCGATCCTTTGTAATTTAAAAGGGGAGATCATCCACAAGATTAAAAAAGACAGGCCCTTGAAATCGGGCGAGCAGCTTGTCGCCGTTATGTCGGAGCTTGTGCAGGAGCTTTTACAAAAATCAAATGTCGATAGCGGCAAAGTGCATGGTATCGGCATCGGTATTCCGGGGATTTTTAATCGCGAAACAAATTCTGTCCGCTGGCCCGCCGGTCTTTTGGAAGAGGATCTTTCGATCACTGTTTCTATTCACTCAAAATTTGAAGAAAAATTTGGTATACCCACTATCGTGGACAACGACGCCAATGCGGCTGTATTCGGCGAAGAGTGGTACGGAAGTGGGCTGGGCGTGCAGCACGCGATCTATCTTTATTCAGGGAATGGCTGCGGCTTCATGGTGAATGGCCAGATCTATCGCGGCACAAATGGTTGCGCCGGAGAGTGGCTATTTGATATGGCTCAAGACAA
>JAHFFI010000061.1 GCA_023248025.1 Candidatus Omnitrophota bacterium | reverse complement strand
TCAGACCGCACAGCTCTCTGGACGATTTAACGCCCGAAGAGTATGCTCGACGACACAAAACCGAAACCCTAAATACTCAAGAAACTCAGTTATGAGTGGACCAGTAACAGGGGGAAGGTCATACCCAACAGGCCTTTTAAAAATCATCGGATATACTTGCGGGTTTATCTATATGGTGACAAGTTGGCCTGAACAAATATTGGGTGTTAAAGGCGCGCAAGGCTATTTAGATATGCTAATTATCCCAGCCCTTATTACGGGGATTTTTATCCTTTTTGAACGGTACAGAAATTCCAAATCTTAAAATTCTTTCCTGAGTACGAAGCTAATAAAGCGTAATAAGAAAGAAAGTCTTAATGAATTATTGTCCTCAAAAAGGTAGAATATCCATTCTATTAAATGGTGAGGCTTAGATGAAAAAACCGTACATACCCGAGTCCCTGCCACTGCAATCGGTGGACTGGACTAGATTCATTACGTTGATTGGCCAAGCCAATGCCGAGCTTGCGCGGTATGACGGCATTCTACAGGGCATTATTAATCCAGGCGTTTTACTTTCCCCCTTAACCACTAAAGAAGCCGTAGTTTCATCTAAAATTGAAGGCACGCAGGCTTCTCTTGAAGAGGTTTTGCAGTATGAAGCCTCGCCCGATACCAAGACCGAAAAATACGACGATATTCGGGAGGTCATCAACTATCGTGAAGCGATGCGCTTTGCAATTAGTTGGATGAAAGAAAAGCCCATAACTCTAAACCTTATAAAGCAGACGCACGGCATACTTCTTGATAGCGTCAGAGGCAAAAATAAAAGCAGAGGTATCTTTAGAACCAGTCAAAATTTTATAGGGAAACCAGGCGCGACCGTCGAACAAGCAAGCTATGTTCCTCCTGAACCCGCCATTCTCATGGAGCATCTTTCGAATTTCGAGAAGTATATTCACTATGACGAAAAAGACCCTTTGGTGCAACTGGCTATTGTTCATGCGCAATTCGAAGTCATCCATCCATTTTTAGATGGCAATGGAAGGCTTGGAAGAATATTAATACCTCTATTTCTTTTCGAAAAGAAGGTGCTTCATTCTCCAATGTTCTATGTCAGCGAATATCTGGAGAACCACCGTGAAGAATACTACGCAAAGCTGAGAGCCTTGTCCGAGGAAAAGGAATGGGATAATTGGATTGAGTTCTTTCTTCGAGCGGTTATTGAGCAAGCAAAAGCAAATAGCATTAAGGCGAAGTCTATCTTGGCTTTATATGAGAGAAAGAAAACACGTATCACAGAAATCACGCACTCGCAGTACGCCATTAAGATTCTTGATACCATTTTCGCTAGCCCAATTTTTAACACGACCGATTTTATTAAGCACTCCCGCATTCCGAAACCTAGCGCAATGCGGTACCTAAAGATGCTGCGCAAGGAAGGGATTTTGGTCACTCTTAAAGCAGGTAGCGGCAGACGTGCAGAAGTGATGATGTTTAAGAAGCTGATTGATATAGTCGATTAATCTTGTGTTTAACGGTCTAACCCCAAAATAAATAGAGTCTCACAAAATAATAAATATGAGACACAAGATATTTTGAGGTTTATTGATGCGACACAAGCAGCCTCCCATTTAGAAACAAAATGACTGTAAGCACAAAATGTAAGCACTTCGCATGGTTAAGTGCGGATAATGATGGTAGAATACAGTCATTCAATTTTTAGAAGTTTGTGGTTTAACCCGTTCTTTGTGGGGAACTTCGGTAAATAAGATGTAAGACGGGCCAATGCATTCTCAGTGGCTCATAACCCGAAGGTCGTTGGTTCAAATCCAACCCCCGCTACCAAAATAAAATAGGCCGTCCAAAAGACGGCCTATTTTATTTTTTTTATAGGCAGCAAGAATCAGCGTGTGTTCTGGCCTTCGCGCACCACTTTATAGACGACTTCGCCTTCTTTGGCCTTGTTGAATTGGGCGCGGGCAACCTTCTCAAGATACACCGGATCGTCTTTCAACAGCCTCAGCTCGTACTCCAAAGCCTCGTTCTTTTTTTTTAATCCCAAGAGATCTTTTTCGAGGCTCTCACTCCGCTCACGCAGGCTCCGCACTTGAACCATGCGCGGAACAAGAAGAAAAGCGAACAGCACCGCCAGAAGGACAAAAACGACCGTGGTGGTCGCGTTCTTGGCGCTAGCCACGCCTGCCCGCCGACGTTTTGCTGGCGGGCAAACCGTATTTCGCGCTCTTGCCCAGCTCCTCTTCGATGCGGAGAAGCTGATTATATTTACAGATGCGGTCCGTGCGAGAGGCTGAACCTGTCTTGATCTGCCCGGCGCCGGTGCCGACGGCGAGATCGGCGATGAAAGCGTCCTCGGTCTCGCCGGAACGATGCGAAGAGATCACGCCATAGTCGGCTTTCTGTGCCATTTTGATGGCATCGAGCGTTTCGGTGACAGTGCCGATCTGGTTCACCTTGATGAGGATGGCATTGGTCGCTCCCATTTTGATGCCTTTAGCCAGGCGCACGGGATTGGTCACGAAGAAGTCATCTCCCACGATCTGAAGCTTTTTCCCGAGCTCCTTGGTGAACTTCACATAGCCGTTCCAGTCGTTCTGGTCAAGACCATCCTCGATGGAGTAGATCGGGTACTTGGAAACCCACTCCGCGTACATCGCGATCATCTCATCGGCGGAAAATATGCGGCCCGGGTTCGACTTCCAAAACTTATACCCTTTGCGTCCGCCCTCATCGAAAAGTTCGGACGAAGCGCAATCAAGCGCAATCTTGATCTGCGAACCCGCTTTGTATCCGGCCGCCGCGACCGCTTCGAGGATGATCTGAAGCGCTTCTTCATTGCCGAGGTTCGGGGCGAATCCGCCCTCGTCCCCCACCGCGGTCACATGCCCTTTTTTCTTCAGGATAGATTTCAGCTGATGAAAGATCTCAGCCACCCAACGCAAACCCTCCGAGAACGACTCCGCGCCCAGCGGCGCGATCATGAACTCCTGGAAATCGATCTTGTTGTCGGCGTGCTTTCCGCCGTTGATGATATTGGCCATCGGGACCGGCAACAGGAAATTTTTATTGGAGTGAAGTTTGCCGATGTATTTCCAAAGCGGCAGGCCTTGTGAAATAGCTGAAGCGCGGCAGACGGCCATCGACACGCCGAGGATAGCGTTGGCGCCTAAGCGGGCCTTGTTGGCTGTGCCATCGAGCTTGATCATCAGGTCATCGACGGATTTTTGGGCGGCATCCTTCCCCTTCAGCGCTTTGGCCAATTCTGTATTCGTATTTTTGACTGCGTTCAACACACCCTTACCAAGATAACGCTTCTTGTCGCCATCGCGCAGCTCGACCGCCTCGTATTCGCCGGTGGAAGCTCCGCTGGGAACCGCGGCGCGACCAAAAGAACCGTCTGAAAGCAGGCAATCCGCTTCGATAGTGGGGTTTCCGCGGGAATCCAGGATCTCGCGGGCGAGAATGCTCTTAATGGTGACTTTTGACATGAAAACCCTTTCGATAGATGGTTGAAATTGAGCCGATTATAGTCTGTGGGACCTGCGCGGTCAACCGGAACGGTATGTTTGTAAGCGCTTCCGGACGAGAGTATACTACGCGAAAAGGATCTCTATGCCCGAATGTAGTTACTGCCATGGAAAAGGTATCATCGCGCCGTCCGGGACTCCCGGCCTGCCGATGAAGTGCTATCGCTGTGCCGGGAACGGCGTCATCGAATGGAAAGACCTGCGGCCGGGAGACCATGTTTGCTATTTCTACGATGCTCCTGCCGTTCAACTCGAAACGATAGCCACCTATCTCGTGGAGGGCCTCAAAAATGGCGAGCGGACCATCTATGTCTATAACCACCACACCCCGAAAGATATCCTGGACGCCATATCTGCGCATCAGCTTGACGTAAAAGCAGAGCAGGCGCGCGGAGCTCTTATTCTGCTCACGGCCCAGGAAGCTTATATGCCTCAGGGATTTTTTGATGTGACGGCGGTGTTCAACCTCACAAAGGAACTTCTAAAGAAGACGCTTCAGGAGGGATATCGAGGGATCCGGGCTGCGAGCGAAATGGATTGGGCGCTTGATTCACCCAAGCACAGCCATGAACTTATCGGTTATGAATTAATGATGGATCACTTTTTTATGAGCGAACAGCCGCCTATCACCGGTGTTTGCCAGTACGAACGCAAACGCTTCCCCGGCATCGTCGTCGAGGGAATGGAGCACGCCCACCGCCTCGTCTTTCAGGATTAGTTCCGGCGTTTTTTTAAAAAATCCCCGATAGCCTTCGGATAAAGCGCGTGTTCCGCGCGATGGATCTTTTTCTCGAGTGAATCCAGCGTGTCGGCAGGAGTCCTCTTTACCTTCGCGCGGGCCATTACGGGGCCCGCGTCCAGCGCGGCCGTTACCAGATGCACTGAAACACCCGTTTCCTTGGCTCCCGCCTCAAAAGCATCTCGGATGGCATGCGCGCCCTTGAATGCGGGCAACAAAGAGGGATGAATGTTGAGGATTTTTCCCTTATAAGCGTTGACAAAATAAGGCGTAAAAAGGCGCATATAGCCGGCCAGAACGACCAAGTCCACCTGCAGGTCTTTCAGGATGGAGACGACAAGTTTTTCATGGTCTTTTCGGGAGGTAAACAGCCTGGAAGGAAGGATGGCGACCGGGACGCCGTGGAGATCGGCACGCGTGATCGCGTAGGCCTTGGGGTTGTCGCAAACCATGACGGCGACCTCGGCGCGCAATCTTTTACGCCGGATTGACGCCAAGATCGATTCAAAATTGGATCCGTTTCCTGAGCAGAAAACTGCCAATCGAGGCGTCATTGCGAGGCTCTAAAGGAGCCGAAGCAACCTGACATTCGTCAATTTCCCAGCGCGCCGTCGAGTTTCTTTTGCAGATCCGCCTTGGACATGGCGCCGACGATACGGCTGATTTCCTTACCGCCGCGGAACACGATCATTGTGGGGATATTCATGACGCCGAAATTGGACGGCGCGTTCTGGTTCTCATCGACATTGAGCTTGCCGATGGTGAGTTTGCCGGCATAGATCGGGGCCAACTCATCCAGGATAGGGCCCATCAAGCGGCAGGGACCGCACCACTCCGCCCAGAAGTCCACAAGCACCGGGACAGCGGACTTCACGACCTCAGCGTCAAAGTTGCTGTCTGTGAATTTAGCGACATTCGCTCCCATATGTTCCCTTCCTTTCTTATATTCGAATACGAGCTGGAGACCGGGATTGAACCGGTGACCTGCGGTTTACGAAACCGCTGCTCTACCAGCTGAGCTACTCCAGCGAATAATTTTTAAGCCTGCTTTGTGACCTTTTCCGTCCAACGACTCGAGAAATCATTCAACGAATTCACGAGACCCTGTGACGATTCCTTGATCTTGACCGCTCCGCCCGTCAGCACATCCTGTGATGTCAGCGACTTGCCGTAATAGGCGGTGTTCGAATTGTTGTCCTGTGTCAGGATGGCGCCGTCCAATGCGATCCCCGCGAATAGGCCGCGGCTGCGCGAATAAGAAAGGATCCCCGCTTGAAGTGTGAGGTCCGTTGCGGCCTGGGAATAGCGCCCCACGGGACCTGCCGCCGCGGAAGCATCGGCTCCCAGCGTGGACCGGCTCGAAAGCAGAGCATTCAATCCGCGGTCGTTCATCACGACTAAGATCACGTCATTCGCCTGGCCGCCGATCTGAAGACCCCAGTTGATGCCGCCGATCGTCGAAAAAGCCACCGGGCCCCATTTTCCGTCCGCGCCTTTCGTAAGCACCACGCCCTTGCCCCAACGCGCCCCGAAAATAAAAGCACCCTTAAGCACACTTGGATAGATAGCGATGGCTTTACACTTTGCCAGAAGCTCTTCCGGGATGCTCTGGTCCGGGCTAACCATGATCTCGCCCAGCACAAGTCTGGCGGTCTGGATACGAGCATCGAGCGTTGCGGGATCATCCGCGCGAAGCGGCGTGCTTCCCGCCAAAAAAAACACGACCATAAGACCGGCTATTGCCCTAAAAGATTTCTTCATTCAGCCCTCCAGGTTGATGACGGTCGCGCGAACGGACACCTATAAATATAGGAGTGGTATTTTAGCACAAAAGGGATGGGGTGGAAAATTATGAGAAATCGTTGACCGGCGTGGTGACTCCGGTCGCGTCGCCTTGCGAGGGCAGGTGAATATCGGAAGCCAGTCCGAACATCCACAGAAGCTGGATCAAACGGTAGGTCATGTCGATCTCCCACCAACGGAAGCCGTGGCGGGCGGAGCGCTGAAAGGCATGGTGGTTGTTGTGCCAACCTTCACCGAAGGCCAATAGCGCCACCCACCAATTGTTCCGCGAATTATCGGTGGTCTTATAGGCACGGTACCCCGAAACATGTGAGGCGGAGTTCACAAGCCAAGTGCTGTGGTAAACGCAGACGGAGCGTACGAAGACGCCCCACACAACAAAGGACCATCCCCCTATCCAATAAAGAAAGCCGGCTAAAACCAGCGCCGGCAAAAGATGGTACTTATCAAGAAAGCGGAGCACTGGATCCTTGGCCAAGTCCGGCACATAACGTTTGTAGGAGTCGTATTCTGAGAGAAAGTCCTCACGGCCAAAAAGCCAGCCCACATGCGCCCAAAGAACGCCATGTTTGGGGCTGTGCGGGTCCTGCTCCAGATCGGAATAGGTGTGATGATAGCGGTGCGTTGCCACCCAGGACAGCGGGCCGGCTTCCCCCGCCATACATCCGCAAGCGGCCAAGATGTATTGAACGATCTTGGGGGTGGCATAACTTTTATGCGTGAAATAACGGTGGTACCCCAGCGTGATGCCGATGCCGCCGGTAACCCACCAAAGTAATACCATCACTCCGAAGGCACGCCAGCTAAAGGTGAAAAAACCGGCCAGCGCTCCCAGGTGCATGAATAATATCCACCCGAAAACGATCCAGTCATGCCTGTCGCTGAAAATAGCTCTGCGCTTGGTCAAAAACCCCTCCGCGCGATGAGGCTGTCCAACTCGGCTTTAAGGCGGGGCAATACTTCATTGTATCGGAAAGATCCGACCGCAACGTCCTTCTTTTTGAGAGTCACCGTGCTCGGTCCGCACCAAAGGCCCAAATCCGCATCATCGGTCTCGCCGGGTCCGTTGACTCGGCATCCCATCACGGCGATGGTGAGCTGATGGTCCTTCGCGTAAGCGCTCATCGATTTCACATCCATGGCGAGCTTCACAAAATCACCGTTTTCCACGCGCGAACAGGATGGACAGGAAATGATATTGAGTCCCTTCCCGAAGTCCGGCACAGAAATAAACTTCTTTTCCGCGATATCCTTCAGGATCTGCCGTCCCCATTGCACTTCCTGCCACTTTTCGGCGTTCGGAAGGGTCAATGAAACGCGAAGCGTATCGCCAATGCCCGCCGGAATGAGCTGTTCAAAAGCCACGCGGGTCTTGATGGCGCCGTCGGGCAAAAGCCCGGCTTCGGTCACACCCAGATGGATCGGCACATCCGGACGGCGTTTAGAAAAATCCTGATTACACCTCACCACTTTTTTTGGGTCGGAATCTTTCAGGCTGACGACATAATTCGAAAAATGCAGGGAATCCAAAAGATCACAATGCCAGACCGCGCTTTCCACGATGGCGCGCACGTGGTCGCCGGGATATTTTTCCAAGAACACCGGCGCGACGGAACCGCAGTTCACGCCCACACGAAGAGCCAACCCATGCTCTTTGGCGATGGAGACGAGCCACTTCACTTTGTCTTCGATAGGGCGGTTCTTTTCGAGATGGTGCAGGTGGCCGGGATTGTAACGTATCTTGTCGACGTGCGGGGCGACCTTTTCGGCGAGAGGAAAATTTTCCTGCAGGTCGACGACGAGACGGGCTCTTGTCTGGCGCCGTATCTCGGCCAACGCCTCGACGTCCTTCATATTGTCGACGGCGATACGGATAAGGTCAGCACCTTTTTGGCGCAG
>JAHFFI010000060.1 GCA_023248025.1 Candidatus Omnitrophota bacterium | reverse complement strand
GCTACTCATTTTTGATTGCGATTGCAACCGTATTGATCATATTGGGTTGGCCGAAAATTACCAGAAGAATTCCAGGTTCGTTAATAGCGCTTGTCCTAACTTCAGCCGCCGCCTCTTTTTTTCATTGGCCTGTCGAAACTATCGGTATGAGATTCGGGGAATTGCCTCACACGCTTCCTTCGCCGCAGTTTCCCCATATAGATTTTCCCACGGTTCAAAAACTTTTTCAGCCCGCATTGACTATTGCACTGCTGGGGGCAGCGGAGTCGCTTCTATCAGCGACGGTATCGGATGGTATGATCGGCGGGAAGCATCGCTCTAATATGGAATTGGTGGCTCAGGGTATTGCCAATATTGGCGCCACTCTCTTCGGAGGCATGCCAGCGGCTGGAGCAATCGCCCGAACGGTTACCAACATAAAAAATGGGGGTAAGACGCCAGTTGCTGGGATGGTTCACGCGCTCACGGTTCTTTTGGCCATTTTATTTTTTGGTAAGTGGATTCAGTATGTTCCGCTGGCGTGTCTAGCCGGGATCCTGGTTATTGTAGCCTATCACATGAGCGAGTGGCGCTCGTTTCTCGACCTTTTAAAATGCTCGAAAGGCGAGGTGCTGGTGCTTTTGGTTACATTTTTGGCAACGGTGCTTATTGATTTGACGGTGGCCATCGAGCTGGGGATTATTTTATCCGCCTTCCTGTTTATAAAACGTATGTCGGAAGCTAAAAATGTCCGGTTGATCACAGGCGAGATTGAGGAGAATGACAAAGAAGAGCCCCTTATGAGCTTTTCTGTTCCCAAAGGAATCGAAATTTACGAAGTGGACGGACCTTTATTTTTTGGAGCCGCGCACCAATTTGATGAAGCCGATCGGATCGTGAGTGAAAAGCCAAAAGTGAGAATTCTCCGATTCCGCAACCTTCCCATGATTGACTCAACAGGTCTCCGTGCACTCAAAAACTTTTATCTGAAGTGTGAGAAACGCGGCATAAAGATTCTTCTCACAGGTTTGCATGTACAGCCGCTAAACGAAATGGAGAAGTCAAATTTGTACGATCAGGTAGGGGAGGAAAATGTTTTTGGGAACATGAAAGATGCGCTAGATCAAGCACGTAAAATTCTTGGTGAAGGTATAAGATTTTGACACCGGAATGAATAGACTCAATTTGGTGGCACCTCTTATTAATTTGGCAGTCTTTTGTTTTTGGCTCGGACTTGTAGGGATCGGCCTAGAATGTGTACTGAGAATTAGCTCAAAATTTTATGGCCACGAGTCCAATAATTTTGCAATGTGCAGGGCCGATGACTATTTAGGCTGGAGCAATCAACCCAACAGCAAGCTGACTTTCGTACGCAAGATGAGCGGTGTGCATTCTCTTTGTGAGATCAATTCGAAGGGATTGCGCGATACGGACCGCTCATGGATCAAGCCCAAAGATACGCTTAGGATTTTATTATTGGGCGACTCATTCGTATTTGGCGCAGAAGTTTCCAGTCGTGACGTCGTTAGCGCCGTGTTGGAAAGAAAAATTTCAAAAATAAGAAAAAGTGAGGTTATCAATGCCGGTGTCAGGGGGTACGGAACCGATCAAGAACTTCTTTATTTAACTAAAGAGGGTGTAAAATATTCACCCGATATCGTCATCTATTTTTTTTGTCATAATGATCCCGTCGATAATCTAACCATTTATTCGCCTTCGGTCGGATTCGCCAAGCCTTTCTTTGATGTCACGGCGGAAGGGGAGTTGATTTTAATGGGTGTTCCTGTGCCGCCGCCGTCCGCGCTGTCGGGGTCGGCCGCGCTAATCAATGTGGATGCGTCGCAGCGGAGTGAGATCGAAAACTTGAGAAAATCGAGTAATCCCGCCGCAAAAGTTTATGCGGCAAATCCTATCGAATTATTGATCAGAAACAGCAAACTTTTTAAATTTTGTCAATTCATCCTCCAAAGGGTACCGTCTCTCTACGGCCCCAAACGGCAAAAAAGCGCCGTTATGAAGGATATAGAGGAAAAGGAGTGGGCCGTCACTAAGAAAATTATTTCGCAGATGAAAATCGAATGTGAAAAAAGGAGTATAAGGTTTTTGATATATGAAATATCCAACGGAACTGAAAAAGGAAGGGATGCGCATATGGAGCCGGTTTTTCGGGCGAGTGGCACGCCATTCATTCTGACTCGGGAGATATTCGGACAAAAGAGCGGTGGCACGAAGTGGCTCTGTTTTCCATACGACGGCCATTGGAATAAAAAGGGGCACCGGCTCGCCGCTGAAATTATTAATAATTTTTTGCTGACTCATGGATGGATTTAGTATTTTTTAAGTATTTTGCTGCATTTTTTTTAAAATGTAGTATAGAATGTTCAGTTGAATGGAGTCCGTCTCGTACCAATCCAGGATTTTACTTGTTCTGGGATGCGTTTAATAGAAGGAGGGTAAAGTCAATGGACATGAAAGTAGCCGTTGATACTATGTGGGTGCTTGTCACGGGCATGCTTGTGTTCTTTATGAACTTAGGCTTCGCGTGCGTGGAAGCAGGGTTTCAGCAAAGTAAGAACTGTGTGAATATACTGTCTAAGAACTTTGTGGTTTTCGCAGCTTCGACCGTCGCGTTTTGGTTCATAGGCTGGGGACTCATGTTCGGAGACGGAACTCCACTGATCGGTCTGAAGGGTTTGTTTATGATCAGCGGAGCGGACAACAGTCCGGCGACAGGCGCCGCGTATCAAGGAGTTTACAGCGGGATCAGTTGGACCGGGGTGCCTTTAATGGCAAAGTACTTCTTTCAGCTTGTGTTCGCGGGAACGGCGGCAACCATTGTTTCCGGGTCGGTTGGAGGACGTATTAAGTATTTTTCATTCATCGTATTTTCTTTACTGCTTGTTGGACTTATTTATCCAACCGTGGGTCACTGGATCTGGGGTGGAGGTTGGTTGGCCAAGGCCGGGTTTTGGGATTTCGCCGGTTCTACCGTTGTGCACTCGGTCGGCGGTTGGGCTGCTCTGACAGGAGCGGTAATTTTAGGGCCACGTTTCGGAAAGTTTGGTCCGAACGGACGAATCAATGGTATCCCTGGCCACAACATGTCCTTGGCGTTAATAGGCGCGTTGGTTTTATGGCTTGGCTGGTTTGGGTTTAATCCCGGAAGCACCATGGCCGCAGATCCTCGTTTAATTGCGCATATTTGCGTCACGACGAATATGGCCGCTTGCACGGGATTATTGGCCGCGACCCTCATGTCGACTATTATGCTTAAGAAACCGGATTTTGGCATGACGATCAACGGTTGCTTAGCCGGACTGGTTGCGATCACAGCCGGTTGCGCATTTGTCAGCGTAAGCAGTGCCGCGATGATTGGAATTATTGCCGGGGCGATTGTGGTTCCTGCGGTTATTTTCTTCGATAAAGTCAAAGTCGATGATCCTGTGGGTGCGACCTCTGTGCATTTGGTTTGCGGAATGCTGGGAACGATTTTTGTGGGTCTCTTCGCGGAAGATTGGGTTAGCCCGAATACCACCGGGAACGGACTTTTGTTCGGTGGCGGCTCAAAACTTCTCATAGCACAGCTAACAGGCGTCGCTGCGGTTGGCGCGTTTGTTCTAATCACGTCCTCTGTTGCATGGTATCTCATCAAAGCGACAATGGGTATTCGTGTTTCGCTTCATGAAGAAATAGAGGGTTTGGACATCGGAGAGCATGGCAATCAAGCCTACCCTGATTTTGTAACTCGTAAATCACATGGCAACTACGTGGGCGTGTCCAGCGGCGCCACAACGATAGAATCCGGGTATGCCCCGGTTGGAAAGTAGGGAATCCCATGAAAAAAATCGAAGCGATTATCCGTCCTGAAAAACTTGATGATGTGCGCCGGGCTTTGGAAGCTTCTGGTTATCCCGGTATCACGATCACGGAGATCGAAGGACACGGAAAACAAAAAGGCGTGACTCAGCAGTGGCGCGGAGAGGTGTTTAAAGTTGACCTGCTCTCCAAGGTCAAGGTTGAAATTGTCGCTGTAGATAAGGACCAGGAAAAAATTCTCACGGCGATACAAAAGGCAGCCAACACCGGGTCTGTGGGTGATGGAAAAATCTTTATATCGGACGTGAGTGAGGTGGTTCGTATCCGGACCAATGAGCGCGGGGAAAAGGCGATATAAGCTGTTTCTAAATAGGCAATATCATTTGGCGCCGCAGCTTTAAAACTGCGGCGCCATTTTATTGTCATATCTCCATTGTAATTATTATATAATAGTGTATAATCAAATAATGGTAATGCATGATATTACTAATTATTAAATAGGTGGTAATATGACAGGGAAGTACTTAAATATTTGTATTATTAATGTTATTTTTGCTTTTGTGTCTATTTCTATCCCCCTTAATGCCCATGCCGACACGGCCTTAAAATTTGTTAAAAGCTTAGACGTAAAGCAGGCCGAAGGAAGAACGGCTCACGTAATACGCGCCTCCAAATCGGGTCTTTTTGTGGCCGGCGTAGATAGTCAATCCACTTCCTTTATAGCGCAGTACGCCGTGAATGGGGCAGATGGTCCGCTTTTTATGGCCCCTTGGCATGACGAGCAAAAAACGGCTTTAAAATCGTCAACGACTCTTTCGGACTTAGCGCCTGCGGATAAGGCTCTTTACGCTTGTGGATCGGTGTATGTTAAAAGTGCTGGTAAGAAAAAAACCGAAGAATTGAGCGGCCTTTTAGTGAAATTTCCATTGGCTGGGTTGGAAACTTTAAACCCGGCATGGGTGCAGCGCAGCGATTATTTCCCGACTCAAAAAGATGAGGCATTTTTCTCACTGGTCGTTACGAATGAGAACGGCAAAGAATTTATTTATACGACCGGCACTGCCGCATCGGAAGTCAACAACGCGACGGCTATACTTTCCAAGTATTCTGACGAGGGCAAGCTTATCTGGACAACGCTTTTGGGGGAGAAGGGCCCAATGCGGAAAAGTTCGGGAACAGCCATTGTGGTCGTTGACGGATTTGTTTATGCGTCCGGATTTGTGAGTGAAGCTCCGGGAGAAAAACCAAAATTTGCGTCTCTGCCGCTTCACGCAGCGCTTTGGAAGTGCGACACGCTGGGAAATGTGGTGTGGATGAAGAGTACCCCGGCAAAGCTACGGACACTCCCGAACGCGGATACTATTGCTTTCGGAGTCAAAGTACACATCGCCGCCGATAAAGACAGCGTCTATATTGCATCGTCCAAGAAAACAGACAAGGACAATACGGGCGATCTGCTTTTGTTGAAATACGACACCGATGGGACTGTTGTTTGGGAAAATAGCTGGGATGCGGAATTGTCTGAGCCTTATAAAGCCAATGAAGCATGGGCGACGGGTCTGGCCCTTGGAAACGATAGGCTCTATGTTTCCGGTACTCTGCTTTATACCGATAAACTTCATTCTACTAAGGATAAGGATGCCTATCTTCTGGAAGTTGGCAAAGAATATGGGTCGACACTCGCAGAGCATTTTTACGGTGATCGTGACGCAGAAGAACAAACTTTTGCAGTAACCTCAATCGGGGATGGCGTGGCCGTGGCGGGTGTCGCTAAATCATCGGGCGCATTGATGCTGTTAAAGTACGAAACGATTCTGCCTGAGGAAATTAAGATTGATGTTCTGCCGGATGATTCGAGTAATCGGTTGGATCCTGAAAGCGACAGCGGCCAGGTGAAGGATAAAAAAAATAAAAAAGAAGACGCTATTAAATATGACGTTGCGGTAGCCATACTTTCAAATGACGAATTTAATGCCGCAACACAAGTCAATATGTCTTCATTGACCTTTGGTCGTACCGGAGATGAGGCTAGTTGGAATGGCTGCAGTGTAAAGGACGCGGATCGGAATGGCAGTGTGGATCTTGTGTGCTATTTTAAGAAAGCATGGACGCCATGGAAGGAAGAAAAAACAATTTTAAGAGATAAGGATAGTGTTGGCATCTTGAAGGGGCAAATAAAATCCGGCGGGCGTTTTTTTGGAAAAGATAAAATTCTGACGCCGGGAGGCGTTTTGGAAGCGGTGAAGCCAGCCCCGCCACCGGCACTCGCTGTCGCAGAAACGCAACCCGTCGTGTCCCCGGAACCTGTGGTTGTTCAGCATCTCATGAGTATTCCTTTCGTACCCGCGGTCGTACCCGTGTCAACTCCCGAGCCCGTGTTAGCTCCTGAGCCAGTGCTTGCACCCGAGCCGCCGTCAGCGCCTGTAGATGTGGCCGCTCCAGAGCCAATGTCTGAACCAGCGTCCGTCTCAGGTCCAGCGCCTCAGCCTGTGTTTCGTCCGCAGATTTTGTCTACGTCTGAGCCAGAACCTGTGCCTGTGGGCGTGTCTGCTCCTGAGCCAATGCCTGAACCCATAGTCCATCCCGAGATTTCATCTGCACCGGAACCGACACCTTTACCGGAACGCGTGTTTCTGCCTGAGCCGGCACCTGCTCCAACGTCAACACCTCAGCCCGTTCTACAGCTTGCGAGTATTCCTCCGGCACCCGTAGTTGTACCGGAGTCCACCCCCGAGCCAGTGTCAAGTTCTGAGCCCTTGTTAGTTCCCGAGCCGGTGTCAGCTCCTGCACCTGTGTTGGCCCACGAGCCGTTACTTACTCACGAACCATCATCCATGCCGCAGCCGGCGGCGCATGTGGCGTCGCCGCAAGTTGTGAACACGGCCTCAAGCGCACAGACTACGTCTATTATTCCGTCAACTGCAAATTCATCCAAGTCCTTCGTGCCTTTCGAACCGATTGCTTCCACTCACAACACGCCCGCTAAGCCCGTGTCGCCGCCCATTGCTACGCCTAGAACGATGGTCTCATTGCCCGGCAGCACGGCCGCGGCTTCCGGTGCCGCCCGAATCAAACCGGCTGTATTTGACAAAAAAATATTGTATGCTCAGGAAGCGACGCCTGCAACGCCAACCAGTCATGCTTCTTCTGAATCGCAGCCCGCCGAAGCGCCTGTTTTAGAATCAAAGTCTGAGCCGGCAGGAAATCTTTCGCCCGAGCTGGCTAGAGAGTACGGAAAAATGGCCAAAAAAGCACTGAGCGAAGGGATGATCAAGGAGGCGAAGGCACATTACGAAGAGGCCTTGAGGCTTGACCCAAGCTCGCATCAGGCGCATGTGGATTATGGAAAACTTCTCGTCGAAAGCGGACAGCTTGAAAGTGCGGCGGAGCATTTTTCCGAAGCGCTAAAATTGGACCCCAAAGATCTTTCGGCGAGGGAAAACCTTGACCTCTGTCTCGCTCAAATCGCAAAAAAATCCTTGATAAAATAAATCTGAATGCATATCACTATCGGAACAAAAAATCGGGACAAATTACGAGAATTAAAATGTCTTATGCAAGGCGCTGAGCTTAGAGTTTTGTCACTGAACGATTTTCCACCATGCAAAAATGTAGTGGAAAATGGAAAAACATTTGAAGCGAATGCGAAAAAAAAGGCTCAGGTATACGCAGCTCACACCAAAGGTTTGGCGCTGGGTGATGACTCAGGGCTAATGGTAAACCGCTTGAATGGAAAGCCGGGTATCTATTCGGCGCGGTTCGCGGGATCGGGGTGCACGTATGAGGATAATAATAGAAAACTTTTACGGATTCTGAAAAATGTCCCGGCCTCAGGTCGCGGCGCGAAGTTTGTGTGCGTCATCGCTATTTATGATGGTAAAAAATTAGTAGGTGCCGTAAAAGGTGAGTGCCGGGGAAGAATAGCGTATTCGATGCGCGGAATGAATGGATTTGGTTACGACCCGGTATTTATTCCGAAGGGATCTAAGAAGACATTCGCAGAACTTTCTCAAGTCGAAAAAAATAAAATATCCCACCGCGGTCGCGCTCTTCAAAAAGCAAAAAAACTAATACTCAACTATCTAAATCGGATCTATTAATCCAGGTAACCGACGGGTCCTGTCAAAGGACAAGGTCTATTTGTCTCCGCCATCAAATCGCACGAGCGATTTGTGGACGGATCCGTCCTCTGGCGGACTCGCCGTCTATTAGCGGCTCCGGGCAA
>JAHFFI010000059.1 GCA_023248025.1 Candidatus Omnitrophota bacterium | reverse complement strand
CGTCGCGTATAATGCCCGCGTTATTAACGAGAATATCTAAGCGTCCTTCACTTTCTATGACGGCGTCGACCGTCCTTTCGACATCCTCGTTCTTTCTGACATCACAGACAAGCGCGTGAACATGATCTTGATTCTTCAAAGAACTTAAAAAAATATGCGCTTCTTTTTCCGAAGAGTAATACGTAAAATAAACTTCTGCGTCCTCTTCAGACAAACGCCGGACCACCGCGGCACCAATCCCGCGGGCGCCCCCGGTCACAAGCGCTACTTTCTTTTCAAATCTGGCCGGCATTAGACGACCGCTTCCAGTTTTTCCAAAACAAAATTGGCAACCAACGCTTTCGCGATGACGGGACCGTCCGGCTTATGCACAAGGTCCATGCGCCCATCAAAATAAAAATGTCCGTCGACGCGCTCTTTCAACCGTACCGTCATGCGCACATGATTACCCGGCTTCACAAATTGCCCAAATTTGATGTCGGCGACGGAAACCAAACAAAAACGCGCATCCGGTTTTCCTTCAACATCGGCCGCGAGAACCCCGGCCGCCTGTTTCAGCGCTTCGACCATCAATACGCCCGGCATAACCGGAAAGGCGCTGAAATGATCTTTTAGAAATTCTTCACCGGGTTTTAGCGTATAAACCGCTGTAACTGATTCATTCTTTTTCAGTTCCAACACTTGGTCTACAAACGAAAAAACGCTCATAAAAAATATCCCATCAATATATCATGAACTGAGCCAAAAAGCTACCCCTCGCGTTCGGCACGGCGTTCGGCACGCAGGTCCCGAAGTGGGTTTCCGCCCCAATAACCCCGGGCCGGAATGTGGCTGCCTTTAGGGACGAGACTGCAAGGGGCGATGACCGCACCCTCGTCTATCTGGCAGCCGGGCATGATGATCGAGCTGAGCCCTATTGATACGTTATTGCCGATTTTCGTAGGAGCCAGACGAATCAGGCCGCGTTCGGCGGCATGACAAATGAGAGCCACTCCTCCGCCGATGGTTACGTTGTCTCCGATTTCGAGCATTGAAAGGTCAGCAAGACCGGAAGTATTGACGTTCACGTTATTTCCCACCTTGGCGCCCATGAGACGATAAAAAAGCGTCTGGAACGGCGAAATACGCAGGACGTCCAAAAATGCGCCGTTTACAATCAGGATCATGGAATTGTAGGCCATCCAATTGAGAGCACCCATGTCGTAAAATCCGAAAAGACCTGGCTTGATCTTAAATGCAAGCAATGTTTTGATGAATACGGCCGAAAAAATGAGGGTAATTCCGAACACGAAATAACCCAATGGAATCGAGAGTGAAAAAACAAAAATTTTGAGCCACCACACATGCGTGAACATTGCCTTCCAGACCCAATAGTAGATCGAGATCATCGGAAAAAAGCCAAGCCCCAGAACAACGATGGAGAGAACATGCAGACCATAGAGCCAGAAATTAAACCGGCATACTTTCCAAAAAGGCATTTTATTCTTCTGCGAGGTTTCCATGGAACGTTATTGTATCATGTGATTCCATAGGGTAAAACCCAGATCTATTAATCCAGGTAACCGCCGGATAGCCCCGCCCGCTCCCGGAGAAGGTCTCCTGGGGACCGGCGGATAATGCTTAAAGATAGAACTCTCATTAGCAACCGAGTGCTCTATCTAAGACCAAGGCAACCCGACGGGTGGCAAAGGGCGAGGTCTATTTGCCCGGAGCCGCTAATAGACGGCGAGTCCGCCAGAGGACGGATCCGTCCACAAATCGCTCGTGCGATTTGATGGCGGAGACAAATAGACCTTGTCCTTTGACAGGACACGTCGGTTACGTGGATTAATAGATTCGAGGAACTAACGATAAGCCTGGCCGCGCCACATGGAGGGGCGGTTTAAGAGGATGCGCGCGACGCATTGGGCGAGAATCCATATCATGACGAGCGACCCCAGAAGATGTAAAAACCCGTACCAAGGATCGGCTTTCACGGCTTTATTGCCGATGAAGCGCACGAACACGATGAAACTGCAAGTAACGGCCGCGAGGAATAAAATTTCGTAGGAATATCCTTGATATGCGGTTAGTCTCGCAAAAATCTCAAAAAATAAAATAAAAAAAGGCAAAGAAGAAAAAAACACAAATAAAAATATTTTATGTAAAAGCGCCGGAACACTGCGGTTAAAAAGATGAATAAAAATGCGCGTCCAACCCGTGCGGATCTCTTTCAAAGAACTGTACATGCGCGTTGAATACAAAAGCGTGCCGTTCAGGAACTGGACGAGAAATCCCGCCTGCCTCACCTTGCGCGCCAGCTCCACGTCCTCAACCACGAGATCTTTCACGGATTCGTTGCCGCCGACTTTTTCATAAACTGTTTTTTTTATGAGTATGAATTGCCCATTTGCCAGAACCACGGCACTTTTTGAATCATTTATTTTTTTTGGCTCGAACCATATGGCAAGGCTCCCCACCGCCAAAGGCTGTACGGTCTTCTCCCAGAATGTTCTGCATTCCGCCTCGGGAGCCAATGTCAGAAAATCAATATTGCGTTCTATCGCACACTCCAACGACGTAGAAACACTTTCGCGTGAATGTGTCGTATCCGCATCCGTAAAAAGGAGCCATTCCCCGCGCGCTGCGCGCGAGCCCGCCATCATGGCGTGATTTTTTCCGGTCCAACCCGGCGGTAATTTTTCAATGCGCACCACTTTAAAGGGTATTTTTATTTTTACCGAGTAATCCTCCAGGATCTGAGGCGTTGAATCGTCCGAACGGTCATCCACCACGATAATCTCTAAATTCTTGTAGTTTTGACGCACCAACGAATCAAGACAGTTCACTATATTTTTTTCCTCATTCTTGGCGGGAACAATGACCGAGACTTTAGGTCCGTTTGAAGGACTGGAAGACAGTGGCAGAAGCGGCGGATGGTTCTTACGGTACCCGTAAACTAAAAAAACACGACGTGCCCAGACCAAAAGAATTAAGACGAGCGCTGTTACAAAAACCGCATTAAGAGAGGGAATAGCCGCCATCCGCGACAAGGGTTTGGCCGAATATCCAATCCGATTTTGGACTTAGGAGGAACGAGACGACGTTGGCGATATCCTGAGGCGTACCCACGCGGCCGCCGGGTGTACGTGACAGAAATTCTTTTTTCATACGTTCAAAATCAGGAAACAGTCGCACCGAAGCCGTATCCACAAGGCCACCGGACACGGCATTTACGTGTATTTTATAAGGCGATAATTCTACGGCGAGATACCGCACTAGATTTTCCAAAGCTGCTTTAGAAATACCAATAGCGCCGTAATTGGGCGTGTAGTGTTGCGCGCCGAGGCTTGAGATCGCGACGATCTTTCCCCCCTCTTTTTTCATAAAGGGCAGCGCGCCTTGCGCCAGGAAAAGCAATGCCTTGGCATTCACATCGAGTGAGATATCCCAGTCTTTTTCACGTAATTGATGCACGGGTTTAAAAACACCCAGCGCCGCATTGTGTATCAGGATGTCGAGGCGGTCCGTATGTTTTTTTACGGCATCGAATAACGGGCCGAATGCGTCGGCGTCACCGACATTGGCCTGCACGAGCGTTACTTGGGCGCCTTTGGATTCAGTTTCTTTTTTGACCGCTTCGGCCGATTCGTCATCGCGTAGGTAGTTCAAAAAAAGATGCATTCCTTTTTCTGCCAATGAAAGTGATATCGCTTTGCCGATGCCTCGTGTACCGCCCGTGATCAACGCAAATTTATTCATAATCGATTAATCTAGCATCAATCACCGCTCTTGTACACCCTGTACAGATGGCGATTGATCTCGCGCTTAAACGCTTCATCAAGTCCCGTATTGAGACAAAGTTTACGGTATTCATAAATACCGATGAGCTGGTTTTCCCAGTCATACAATGTCATACCGGTCGGTAAACCCGTCGCATCCTCGAAGATAACGATAATACGATAAGCAAAATAGACCTCATCCCGCTTTGTATTTTGGAAGGTAACTTCCACTTTATTTCCTTTCAAACCGTTCTCATCGTGCGCACCCAGGAACTGAACCAATAGTTTCCCCTCTTTTTCGGCCTTCGAGACGGCGCTGGAAAAATCATTTAAAAATGTGCCTATACCGGCGTCTTCAATGTCGTAGGATGCGCTACCCTCCCGCACCCAGGGACTGTTCTGGTCGAGAAAAACCACGGGTGCCAGGCCCAAAAGAAGACCCGGCTTGTGTATCGCAAGCTTCCCTCCGTGTTTACCTCTTTCATAAACCACTTGCAGACCTTTTTTGGCGGTGTTGAGCCAGCTCATGAAGATCTTGAACGGGGCTTCGAATTTTAAAAAGATTTCTTCGGCTTCGCCTAAGCCGTTTCCAGATCTTTCTTTTTTATAGAAAACAGCGCTGTAATCTTTGACATGAGAATAAGCATCTTTACTTCTCTGTATAAGCTGTCCCAGAGTGACTTCTCCGGCAGCGTGGGCTGAGCTTAATACCAGCAGCGTAAAAAGAACCGCGGCACAAATGAGTTTTTTCAACGGATCTCCCCCAGGAATTCTGATATTTTTTTCTCGTAGTCCGAACGCGCCAGAAGTACGGCCTGGTTATGGCGTGCTTTGGGTACTACCCACGGACGCGTCGACTTCGTTTTTCTGGATATTTTTTCAAGATAGTGCTGATGCGTCACCGAGACATAGTCATCCTCTTCACCGTGTATCATGAGAAGCGGCGGATGCGGCCGTCTTAAAAAATATTCTACATCCACGAAGCTTTTACGGGCCTCAGTCTGGCATCGTTTGAAACCCAGCCTTGCGAAAAGGTCCACGATCCACCAGGGATATTTCTCACCGAAAAAATTAGGTTTCACGAGCACCGGCGCCCATTTACGAATATAATCACGAAACACTTCTTTCATAGAAAAAAGTCCGTCTGTGATGATCGCCTTTACAGAGGCGTCTTTTTCGGAGGCGGCAAGTGCTATATCAGCGCCTTTTGAGACACCAAATAGGACTACGCAAGGCGAAACACGTTTGGACCAGCGAATAGCGACGCACAAACGCTCGACTTCTTCGGCGAGAGGCCACTGGGCCAGCGAATTCTGGGCGGACTCGACCGACGGAGACGAATAATCCACGGACAATACCTGCCAGCCTAACTCCGGAAGACAGGCGGCGTATTTTTCCCACGAATCTTTCGTAGCCCCCGATTCATGGCAAAAGATCACAATACCACGGGCGTTCTTTCTTTCGAAGAACAGCGCTTCGATTTCATGATCACTCGAATCCAGTATCGTGAGTCGTTCACCGCGTGGCTGGGAAGGATTTTCCGGTTCTATTTTATAAACAAGGCTCAAAAAAATATTTCCGATCATGCGCGTGTATTTGAATATTGAAAAAATAAAATACCCGCTCAAAATAAAGAGCAGTATGCCGAACGCTAAGAACGCGGCCCGTATCATCTAAGAACGTCTCCTGACTTCGAGTATCCAGACCGCAAAGACGCTCATTTCAAAAAGACACAGGAGCGGAATAGCCAGTAAAAGCTGGCTGGCGATATCGGGCCCCGGCGTCAACATCGCGGCTAAGATAAATATCAGAACGATGGCATGTTTTTGATAATGATTTAACATTCTAGTATTGAGAATACGCATGAACGCCAGCGCCAGCACTAGGACCGGCAAATTAAATGCAAACCCAAAACCCAAAAGCATCATCAATATAAAATCCAAATACTGAGTGATCGAAATCATGGGTTCTAGAAATGGCGTTTGCATAGACACGAGAAACTCGAGTCCCACCGGAAGAACGAGATAATATGAAAAAAAAGCCCCTGCAAAAAATAATAAAAGAATGAGCACCACGAGCGGCACAAAAGTCTTTTTTTCACGCACCAGAAGCGCCGGAGACACAAACGCCCAGATCTGCCACACCCACACCGGCGCCGACACTAATATCCCTGAAATAAACGCTGCTTTAAGACGCGTGAGAAACGCTTCTTGGGGTGAGAAGAAATAAAAATGGCCCACAACTTTTAAAAGCGGACGTGTGAGAAATTCCAAAATCTTCGCCGAATAAAAAAAACAGCCGGTTGTCCCCAAAAAAATAGCACCCATAGAGATAAAAACGCGTCGTCTCAGCTCTTCCAAGTGGTCCCAAATGGACATATCGCGGATGGTCATATTTGCAACATTATATCATAGGGCCCATAAGCCCAGGTGCCAGAGGGGTCTGACCCCTGTGGCACTTGATGAGAAAAATTAAAGTCTTCTACGTAAAATTTATCAATTATTACAATTTATTAATTCTATTAACGCACAACTTTTTTAGTCCTATCTCTTGATTCTCCTATAAAGGTATGCTACGCTTGGACGATGAAATTCCTCATGCCTTCTTTTACCGATAAATTGAAACCGCGCATTAAGGACCTGGATGCGCTCAACTCAGCGAATGGCCATAAACCCAACTTCCGCTTTCCCAAAGACACCGCCAATTGGCTGTGGCTGGCTCTGGCAGGATCACTGATCGTTTTAGCGCTCCTAGCAACCCAGAATTATTCCCTGATGCGTCAGGTCAGCACATCTGAAAAACAGCTAAAGAAAATGCAGGAAGAAAACTCCACACTCTTGGCCAAAGCCATGGAGGAACGCGACGCTTTGCAGGAAGAGCTCGAAAACACCAAAAAACAGTTTGGGGCTCTTCAAGCCAAAGCAAAATCCGCGGAAGAACGCGCAGCACAGGCTGAGGAAGAAAAAACCTACTTGGAAGAAGTGCTTATCAATAAATCCAAAGAGATAGAGGCTGTACGGAATCAAACGACGCCGCAGGACTTGACGCAGAGAATCAAAGAAAAAGATAACGAGATCTCAAAGCTCGCGGACAACACCGCAGTACTCGAACAAAAATTAGATAAGCTCTACAAAGCCGTCGACGAAGAACTGGCAAACCTGGCGAAGACTCATAATTTAGGCGATGAAGCGCTGCAGGCTAAAAAACGTATTCAAGATAAATCGACCACCATTGATCTGGGATCGATCACCATCGCGTCGGCGGCAGAAGCACCGGCGCCCATAGCCGTGCCAGTTCCAACGGCTCCGATTGCTCCTGTTGCATCAGCGCCTTCCGTGCCACTGCGCAGCGCCCCCAAAAAAGCTGGCCGCGTGCTTGCCATCAACCAAGCTTACAATTTTATAGTCGTGGATCTGGGAAAAATTGACGGAATAGAAAAAGACACCGTTCTCGCCTTAAAAAAGAACGGAAAAGACGCCGGTACACTCAGTATCATGGAACTGCGTGACGTGATGTCGGCATGCAATATTATTGATCTCAAAAATAATGTAAATCCGGAAATCAACGACGAAGTCGTTATTGTGAAAAGGCGCTGACCAGCTCTTTTCCTAAGCGGTAACCCTGAACGTTCACGTCTTGCGCCTTCGAAAACGTGCGGCGGATCGCCGCTTCGACCGAAGCTTCTTCAAAAAGTCCCAACACCTGATTCAGCGCCCCCAGAAGTATCATATTGGCGCTTCTTCTCTCGCCTAATTTGGACCCGGCAAGACTCGCCGCAGAAATATCGATGAGTTTTGGGCCGGAAGGAAGCGTTGCCGGTTTCTGTCCCAAAAAATCCGCTATAATGAGGCCTGTTTTTTTGACAAAATGCATTTTTTCATAAACCATGCTTGGCGTCATGCATATGAGGACGTCCACTTCGCCGGGCTCGGGGTTGGGATTCGTATAGGGACTGTCCGTGAGGATTACCGCGGCGACGGTGCGTGCTTTCGTGACCTCCGGTTCGTACCAGGGCGAATTGAATGAGTATTGAGTCAGTCCCGAGCGCATGAGAACATCCGCCAGTGACTGAATACCCTGCCCGCCCTCTCCGCCCAGAAGAAAACGCAAAGTGGTTTTCTTTTTTTCCGGTAACGGCTCCTCTTTTACAAGAAGCCCAATTTGCGAAAGAAGCGTCTGAAAATTCTCTATTTTCTTTTGTGCCGGAAGTACCTGCCTAGAGGCATCCTTTTTCTTTGCGAGGTTCGCAGCAATTTCTTTATCGGGTTCCTCGAAATCCTCTCCCCAGCCCACTGCCAAAGGAAAGGTCTCAGGCATGGTCTTTGAAGTATATTCGCGCGACAATGTGATGGGGTGAAGTTTTTTCCCGGCAGCTTGAAACGCGTCGATAATCTCTTTGGGGGCTCTTTGATGTTCGGTGCAAGTGGCAAT
>JAHFFI010000008.1:26088-29700 GCA_023248025.1 Candidatus Omnitrophota bacterium | reverse complement strand
ACTTTTACACACGAGCAAACGACAATCGAGCGACAGATTTCCTCGGAGGGGAAATCCGAGCGTCGACCCAAAGGACCACTTCCGGGGTCCGGGACCTGGCAAGGGCGCGTCCGAGTCAGGCCCCGTCGGTTACCTGTGTGATTAGAATCTCGTGGACAAGCGATTCTGCATTATTCCTCCATCGTACTGATATCACCCACCGGTAAACCCTGGTCCCAGGCACGCAGGACACGTCTCATGATCTTTCCGGAACGGGTTTTCGGCACGCGCTCACAGAATTCAATTTCGCGAGGAGCGGCGTGCGCCGCTAGATTCTTACGGACAAACTCGGATATTTCTTTTTTTAAATTATCGGAAGCACCGAAACCCGACCGCAGACTGATAAACGCTTTGATGATGTGTCCTCTTAATTTATCGGGTTTACCGATCACACCAGCCTCGGCAACCGCCGGATGTTGGACCAGAGCGCTTTCTACCTCGAAGGGCCCCACACGCTCGCCCGCCGTTTTAATCACGTCATCTTCACGCCCCGCGAACCAAATAAAACCGTCTTTGTCTTTATAAGCCGTGTCACCACTCAGATACCACCCCTTGATGCGAAAATATTCGTCGAATTTAGGCTTATTTTTCCAGATCTCTTTCATCATGGACGGCCAGCCGGTGCGCACCACAAGATGCCCTAGCGTATTGGGTGGCAGTTCTTTGCCTGCATCATCCACAACGCTGGCGTAAGTGCCGGGAAAGGGCTTGCCCGTAGCGCCGATCTTGAAATCTCCCGAGCGATAATTGCAGATAATCTGCATGCCGGTTTCGGTCATCCACCATGTTTCATGGGGTGCCACACCCGTAACCTTGCGTACCCAGCGAAGCGCTTCGGGATTTAAAGGTTCACCTACGGAACAAATATGACGCAGACTTTTAAAACTGTATTTTTTGGTGGATGCTTCGCCATGCGACATCAGCATACGAAATGCCGTCGGTGCGCTATACCAGACACTCACCTGATATTTTTCAATGGCTTGATACCAGCGCTCGGGCTGGAAACGTCCGCCCAAAACCACACTTGAGATACCAAGCGTCCATGGCCCGTAAATTCCATAGGACGTGCCGGTCACCCATCCGGGATCGGCTGTGCACCAGTACACATCATCCTGTCGTAGATCAAGCACCCACTTGGAGGTCTGGTAATGCCCCACCATCGCGTACTGGCGATGCAGAACGCCTTTCGATTTTCCCGTAGAGCCGGACGTGTAATGGATGACCAAACCATCATTGACAGTCATCCAAATGGGTTCCAGCTGGGTCGATGCCTGCTCCATTTCCTGGTGATAGTCATGCATTTGAATATTTAAAGACGTCTCGTCATTGGCTTGTGAAGCCTCGCCTTCGGCTAAAATAAAAATATGTTTTAAATGCGGCAGTTTTCCCAGCGGCACACGCTTGAGCAAAGACTTCGTCGTGACGATTGCGGCCGCCTCGCTGTCCGATAAGCGGTCTTCAATGGCGGCTTCCATGAATGCCTCAAAAAGCGGGACCGGAATAGCCCCAATGCGATGAAGGCCTAGTATCGAAATATAAAGTTCCGGCGTACGCGGCAAGAACACAGCCACGCGGTCCTGTTTTTTGATCTTATATTTTTTTAGCACGCCGCCGAATCGTGAAGATTCTTTTTTGAGATCCATAAACGTATACTTTTCATCACGGCCCTTGGGATAAAGCGCCGAAGGCGTTGGGTCCCAGAAATAAAGTGCCACTCTGTTCTTGCCGATACCCGCCGCATGGCGATCTATCATTTCATGGACAATATTGACCTTTTTCGTGCGGGACCAATCAAATTCTTTTTCTACATTTTTCCATTTGAAATTCTTACAGGCTTTCGCGTAGTCCGGCATATTCGCGTCGATACGCTTGGGTTTTCTCACCCATTCGGAAGTTTTTTGGACAAAACTGGCGGGGGCTGTTTTAATGGCCATTGCTACATATCGACGAATTCAATCTTATTCATTTTCTTCAAAAGCCCGTTGTCAAAAGCGGCCTGTTGCAGAATCTTGAGCCCCTCTTTTACTTTCTTACCCATCTCGACCGTGTGGTCATTGACGTACATTCCGACAAACTTGTCGGCGGTGGAGGTTTCAACACCACGACCAAATTTCATCGCATACACGAGCGCTTCTTCTCGATGCTTCAGACCGTATTCGATGCTGGTTTTCAGTATTTTTGTAACTTTGCGCATGACGTCCCGACCCAGACTCTTTCGGATCACATCGACGCCCAACGGCAGGGGCAACTTTGTCATTTCAAAGAACCATTCACCCAGATCGGCCACTTTTTTAAAACCCAGACTCTCATACGTCAGCTGTCCTTCGTGGATGACAAGCCCAGCGTCCACCTCTCCCGACTCCACTTTCTGGAGAATTTGGTCGAACGGAACAACCACTTCCTGGAATTTCGGTAAAAAAAGCTTCAACGCAAGATACGCCGTTGTATGGAGCCCGGGCACCGCTATTTTTTTTCCCTCAAGCTCTTTCGGGTAAACGGACTTCTTGGAAACGAGAACCGGTCCGTAATTGTCGCCGATAGAAGCGCCGCACGGCATGAGCGCGTATTTGTCGGCAACATGAAAAAAAGCAAACGCGGAAACCGCTGTCACTTCAAGCTCACCTTTAAAAGCACGCTTATTCAAGGATTCAATGTCTTCAATCACGTGTTTCAGTTCTATGCCACCCGTATCGATCTTATTGTGCGCGATAGCATAAAACATGAACGCATCGTCGGGGTCGGGACTATGCCCCACGCGAACTTTTGCCTTTATGAGCGGCATCGCTATACTTTGAAATAATTACGGGCGTTGGGCTGGAATAAAAATACGAGTAAAAAAATGTTAATAATAGTCGAGACGGGAAAACCAAGTAACCCGATAATGCTCGAGGCTACCTGCCCGAACCACGCCCATTTTCTACCGCGCAGAAGCCCAATGGCCAGCATCAGCGTGAGTACGAACGAAACTAGGCACGCCGCTGCGATCACTCCAAAAATGAAGGTGAGGCCAACGCCGAGGTTCATGGCCGGATACTGGTTGTTTACGACCTGCGTGATGCGTTCGTACCAGCCCATGGCATTGCCGAAAATAATGACGGCGACTGCGCCGATGCCCAGCAGGGCAAAAAAGGCGCACCCAACGAAATTGAGAATAGCTGAAATCAAAACAACGGTCGGTGTTCTTTGTGGCGCAATGTCATTCACATCAGACTCCTCTATTTTTTAATAATGCCCCTGAATATTCACGATTCATTTTTGCGATAAAGGCCACTTTAATCTCTTTGGGGCAAACGGCTTCGCATTCGTATTGATTGGTGCAGTTGCCGAACCCCTCCTTGTCCATTTGTGTGACCATCGACCGGACACGCCATTCTCTTTCCGGCTGGCCTTGAGGTAAGAGCGCCAAATGAGAAACTTTTGCTGCCACAAAAAGCATAGCAGAGGCATTTTTACAGGATGCCACACAGGCTCCGCAGGAAATACAGGCCGCCGCATCCATCGCCTTCTCGGCATTGTCCTTCGAAACCGGCAAAGTGTTGGCGTCCAGAGCGCTTCCGGTATTTACAGAAATAA
>JAHFFI010000008.1:11844-26078 GCA_023248025.1 Candidatus Omnitrophota bacterium | reverse complement strand
ATAAACCCACCCGCCTGGATCACTCTGTCAAAAGCGCTTCTATCGGTGACGAGGTCTTTTATCACTGGGAACGCGCGGGCCCGCCACGGCTCGATGGTGATCGTGTCGCCGTCCTTGAAGCGGCGCATGTGCAGCTGACAGGTTGTCGTGGCACCATCCGGTCCGTGTGCCGTGCCATTAATCATGAGCGAGCATGCGCCGCAGATGCCTTCACGGCAGTCATGGTCGAAAGCCACGGGCTCGACACCTTTGGCCAACAGCTCTTCGTTTAAGATATCCAGCATTTCAAGAAAAGACATGTGGCTGGTGACGTTGCTGGCCTCATAAGTTTCGAAGCAGCCCTTATCCTGGGTACTTTTTTGACGCCATATTTTCAATTTTAATTTCATTATTTGTAACTCCTCTGCGCCTGTTCGATACTCTCAAACGCAAGCGGCTCTTTATTTAAAAGAGGTTCTTTGCCTTCACCCTGGTATTCCCAGGCAGCAACGTAAGAAAAATTGGCATCGTCACGCTTGGCTTCACCGTCCGGAGTCTGAAATTCTTCTCGAAAATGTCCCCCGCAGGATTCCCTGCGGTGCAGCGCATCCTTACACATCAGCTCGCCAAATTCTAGAAAATCCGCAACGCGCCCTGCCTTCTCAAGCGACGGATTGAGAGACTCCCCACCCCCTAAAAGGTTCAAATTATTCCAGAACTCTTCCCGTATCGAGGGAATCTTGGAGAGTGCGTTTTTAAGACCTGCCTCATTTCGCGCCATACCGCAAGATTCCCATAAAAGCGTGCCGAGCTGCCTATGAAACGAATCTGCGCTTCTCTTGCCTTTAATCGAAAAAAATTGCTGGGTGCGTAAATTTACGTCCCCTTCTGTTTTTCTAAACTCCGGCCGGTCAATTTTGATCTTGGCCTTGGCATGCTGCGCCAGATAGTCGCCGATCGTATAGGGAAGTATAAAATAACCGTCGGCCAGACCCTGCATCAGAGCGCTCGCTCCGAGACGGTTGGCACCATGGTCCGAAAAATTGGCCTCGCCGATAACGTGAAGTCCCGGAATATTGCTCATGAGGTTGTAGTCAACCCACAAACCACCCATCGTGTAATGCGGTGCCGGATAAATGCGCATGGGTTGTTCATAGGGATTCTCATTCGTGATCTTTTCGTACATCTGAAATAAATTGCTGTAGCGTTCCCGGATGGTTTTCTCGCCGATACGCTTGATCGCGTCACGGAAATCAAGGTACACGCCCCGACCCGAGCCGCCCACGCCGCGGCCTTCATCGCAAACCTGCTTTGAGGCGCGTGATGCGACATCACGCGGCGCAAGATTTCCATAACTGGGATATTTTCTTTCTAAAAAATAATCTCTGTCTTCATCCGAAATATCCTCGGGCCTGCGCCGGTCGCTTTTATTTTTTGGCACCCAAATCCGGCCGTCGTTTCTCAGCGACTCTGACATGAGCGTCAGCTTTGACTGATAATCACCGGTCACGGGAATACAGGTCGGATGGATCTGCGTGTAGCAGGGATTGGCCAATGCCGCACCTTTTTTGTACGCGCGAAATATGGCCGTGACGTTGCATCCGATGGCGTTCGTTGAAAGATAAAATACGTTGGAATATCCACCGGTGGCCAAAACCACCGCATCACCTGAATAAGAAGCTATCTTTCCGGTCACGAGGTCCCTCGCGACAATCCCTTTGGCGTGACCGTCAACAAGAACAAGATCCAGCATTTCTGTTCTCGAAAAAACCTCGACCTTGCCAAGACCCACCTGGCGCGACAGGGCCTGATACACTCCCAAAAGAAGCTGCTGCCCGGTCTGACCACGCGCATAAAAAGTCCTTGAAACCTGTGCGCCGCCGAATGAACGGTTCGCAAGCGTTCCACCATATTCGCGCGCGAACGGGACCCCCTGCGCTACGCATTGATCGATGATGGAAGCGCTCACTTCGGCCAAACGATATACATTCGCTTCGCGGGCGCGGAAATCACCGCCCTTCACCGTATCGTAAAAAAGACGCCAGACACTGTCGCCGTCGTTTTGATAATTTTTAGCGGCATTAATACCGCCTTGCGCCGCGATGCTGTGAGCACGTCGGGGACTGTCCTGAAAACAGAAAACTTTTACGTTGTAACCGAGTTCTGCAAGCGTTGCGGCCGCCGAAGCCCCGGCCAGACCCGCACCGACGATAAGAATGTCATATTTTCTTTTATTAGCGGGGTTCACGAGCTTCACATTGAAGCGCCTTTTTTCCCATTTTCCCTGCACCGGTCCGCTCGGAATTTTCGCGTCTAATTTCATTTCAGTATTCCCAGTAAAGCCGCAGTCGGGATGGACGTATTGCCGATAAAAATAGCAGTAGCGACGACTTTGGCAAATAATTTAAATCGCTTGTCCCATTTCTCATTACTCACTCCCAGCGACTGGAAGAGACTCGACAACCCGTGACTCAAATGCACGCAAAGCAGAAACATAGCCAGAATATAACTTCCCGAAACCCATGGATCCTGGAAACTTTTGACTACCATGAGATAAATATCTTGGCGACCGTGCGAATCCAGAGCGCCGCTAAACTCCGGATATATGCGTCCGAAAGTAAAATGCAGTAGGTGATAAACAATAAACGCAAGAACAATGAAGCCTGTAACCACCATCGTCCGCGATGCGTAACTTGCTTGAACCGTATTTTTACTGGCATACGGAATGGGCCGGGCGGCCCTATTTTCAACTGCCAATTGGATGGCCGTCGCAATGTGAAATGTTAAAGCGATTAAAAGGATAATACGAACTGCCCAAAGAAGCGGCCCGAGCTCCTCCAAATGCTCGGCATAGCTGTTTAAAACCTCAGACCCAAGAAATATTTGAAGATTTCCCAGCATATGCGCCACAACGAAGCCGAATAAGATCAGCCCCGTAATAGCCATGATCATTTTCTTAACAAGTGATGACATCAGGATTTAGTCCTCAAAGGAATTATTGTATCTTATCACCTGATAGGGGTCAATTAAACCTGGCTGGCCAGGCGGGCCGGCATAAAGCCGGGATCGGCCTCGAGAGCACGGGAGTAAAATTGGTGGGCGATTTTTTCATTAAATAGCCGTCTATGGCCCATCCCCAGATAAAAAAGCGCCTCAGCTTTCACGCGCCCCGCCGGATTCTTGTCCAAAAGGGATTCGAGCAGCTTCATACCGACCGACGGATCTTCGCCGCCCCTATAAGCCATCATGACATAATAGCGGCCTTTGCCCAAAAGCGCCGGTACATTCCGCGGATCTCGTGACAACACATAGGCCCAAGCCTTTTTAGCTTCGCTGAAAAAATCTCCCTTTTCCAGTACCGATGCTTCTTTTCGCGATACCTCTATCAAAGCGTCCGCGTAGGTGGTCCAAGCGTCCAGGCGCTCCGGAAGTTCCGCGCAGAGCTTCTTTAAAATCGAAAGCCTCAAGGCGTCGTCTCCCCCCTCAGCGGCTTCATGCGCCATGGCCAAATCATCGTCCGCAATGTTTTCCACGTTTTTGGAGGGAATGGCGTTTGGCTTCATTTTTTGCCAGCCCGGCTCTGCATCGCCTTTCATTTTAGTAAGACCGCGATACACGCGTAATATTGCATAACGCGGCGTCCCCCAGACCACGGGTATTTTTGTGATCCACGACGGAAGCTTGGCTTCGAGCTCATCCAACACTTCAGTAAGTAAATAGCCTTTCTTAAGCAGCGCGCCTACTTCATCCATAAAATATCTTTCGATGCGGATAAGCAGTTCTATCTCTTTTTCATAAGCAAGCGGCCCGTGGCCGGGAACAATATGCCTCGGCTTAAGCAAAGTTAATCTTTTTATGGTCTCTATCCACTGTTCATCTCCCTGGAGGCCCTCGTCCCAGACCGGTTGACCGAAAATAGGAAAACTGCCCGTCATAACGGTGTCACCCGCCATGACGACTTCTTCATTGACGACATGCACGGCCGTCGCGTCGTCCGTTTCAGCTCGGCCCGCGAAGAAAAGTCTCAAGGGCATATTGCCAAGATCGACGGTGTATTCATTTTCAAACACCGTTTCAGGGAGAAGCGGGTCCTTTCCTAACTCAAAGCCTCTTCCAGCGAGAAATTCCTTCTGCCTCGGCGCGCGTGAGACCATAAACTCTTTGGTTAATTTTGAGGAAATAATTTCCGCGCCCTGAGACTTAAAAAGCTCATTTCCATTCGTGTGATCCCAGTGATAATGCGTATTGATTACGTACCGGATCGGCTTGTCCGTCACAGAGCGCAGGTGTTTGAGAAAGATCTCAGCCGTAGGATAATTCACCTGTGTATCGATAACCGCTACCGCCTGGTCCCCTACAACAAATGACGAATTGGTAATGTTCCTGAAAATATAAACGCGATCGGTGACTTTTTTGAGCTCACCGTAATTTCTTGGGGCAAACGGGTTCGTGGGATTTAAAAGATTCTTAAGCATTTTGATAAACAGCTATTTGTGTATCGCCATAAATTTTTAATTTAAGGAGATTAAGCTTTCCGGTAGTTTGAGGGAACTTTTCTTTTGCATGGCCCTCGGCAACGATGATCGCTCCTGGATCCAGCACGCTGGATGCACAAAGCTTTTTTATTGCGGCTTCCGTCAGTCCTTTATAATACGGCGGATCTAGAAAAACCAGACCAAATTTTTCTTCGCTCGCCTCGAGATCATCGATGGCCTGAAGGGCGTCGGACACCATAACCTTAGCACGCGTTGTCAGATCGAGCCTTATCAGATTTTCCTCTATCTTTTTGGCCTGATGTCTTTCTTTCTCCACAAAAATGACGTTGTCCGCGCCCATCGAAAGCGCTTCCAATCCCAAAGCGCCTGTGCCGCTAAAAAGATCAAGCGCGCGCGCTTCACAGACAACATCCTTTAAAGTATTAAAAATGGCCTGACGCACTTTGTCCGAAGTGGGCCTCAAATGCGGGTTCGCACTGAAAGCTATTTGCTGCCCGCGAAGCGAACCCGTGAGTATCTTCATTTACGCGAGCGCTGCCAGCGGTTTATCTTGAAGCGTAAACCGGTCCTGTAACGCCTGGCGTATCTTTCTATGTTCGGGCGCAGTTAAAAATGGATCAGTCTCCAAAATTGCACCTGCTTCGCGGCGGGCGGATTCCAAGATTTCAAAATCTTTTACGAGATCTCCGATTCGCAGTTCCGGGAACCCGTGCTGTTTTTGGCCGGTAATCTCGCCGGCGCCCCTGAGCTCGAGATCCTTTTCTGCAATCTCAAAACCGCTGGTCATCTCTTCAAAAGCGCCGAGACGCTCCGCCGTCTCGGGACTTACAGTGTCTGAAAAAAGGATGCAGAACGACTCCTCACTGCCCCGGCCCACGCGGCCGCGCAGCTGATGCAATTGAGAAAGGCCAAAACGTTCTGCATTTTCTATTATCATGAGATTCGCGTTGGGGACATCGATGCCCACTTCGATGACCACGGTTGAAACAAGGATATGGATCTTTCCGTCTTTGAATTGCTTCATAATTCTTTTTTTATCATCAGACTTTTGGCGGCCGTGGAGCACATCGACGCTCTGCTTGGGAAAACGTATCTGCATACGGCTGCGGAGTTCCAAAGCGCTTTTTTGCGAAGTTGTGCCCCGGGTGTCGACCAAAGGACAGATCATATAACACTGCTGCCCTTTTTTAAGGTAACTCTCGATGAAACCGTAAATTTCCTCGCGCTTATTCTCGCCCACCCAAAATGTTTTGATAGGTAGGCGTCCTTTCGGCAATTCCCTTATCACCGAAACGTCCATATCCCCATAAAGCGTCATAGCGAGTGTCCGCGGGATGGGTGTTGCGGTCATCAGAAGAAAATGCGGCGCACGGCCTTGACCTTTTTCTTTCAAAAGCGCTCGCTGAAAAACACCGAATTTATGCTGCTCATCAATAATGGCCAGACCCAACCGCTTAAAAGCTACGGTCCCCTGGATCAGCGCATGCGTACCCACCGCCACATGAATAGTGCCGCGTTCGAGAGCGTCCAGGATGTTCGCGCGTTCATCCGCGGTCTGACCCTGCGCGAGATACCCGCACCGTATACCTAGGGGCTCAAGCGCTTGAGTCATTTGAATATAATGCTGCTGCGCCAAGATTTCAGTGGGCGCCATCAAAACGCCCTGGAATCCGTTCGCCGCCGTGAAAGCCAACGCTGCCGCAGCAACCGCGGTCTTTCCGCTGCCGACATCACCCTGCACGAGGCGATTCATGGGACGTGTCTTTTTCATGTCAGAGATAATGTCATTTACAGCCGTCTTCTGTCCGGCAGTAAGCTCAAAACCCAAAGAATCCAAAAGACGCCCGACCGATTCCTCGCCAGTCTTATGCGTGACCTCTTTATTTTCTTTCTGCCATTGGCGGCGTTTTGTCAACACCAGCATCTGCAGATAAAAGAATTCATCAAATACAAGCCGTTTATAGGCGCGTTTTAAATTATCAAAAGTTTTCGGGAAATGGATTTGCATCAGGGCGCCTTCCGCATTGCCTAGGTCAAGCCTCATGCGCAGAGAATAAGGTAGCGGGTCTGCGATCAGTGAATGGAATTGACGTGTAACCGCGTATATCAGATACCGGATAGTTTTCTGGTAAAGTTCTTCGGTTAAAGGATAAATCGGGACGATACGGCCTGAGTGAATGGGCTCACGCGCCACTCCGGGCGGAATAACTTCGTATTCCGGGTGAACAAGCTGAGTCTTCTTGCCCTCTGCATCTGCCTTGCCGTAAAAAACAACCTGAGACTTAGGGAGGAATACTTTGGCAAGATACGGCTGGTTGAACCAGGACGCGAAAATACTTTTTGTTCCGTCGGTCAAAACCACTTTGAAGATACTGCGGCCTCCTCTTAGGCGCAAAAGACCGCGACTGGAAACCTGGCCGCGAACGCAGATCTTTTCATCGGACGGCCGGGCCTCGGAGACAGAAAGAACAGGTTGGCGGTCTTCGTATCGGCGGGGGAAATAATGAAAAAGATCCCCTAGCGTAAAAAGACCCAACTTTGCGAGGATGCGAGACCGCTCAGGCCCCACTCCTTTTAAAAAACGGATAGGTGTATTTAGCGAAACATTGGAATCCATGGAAATTTATTGTACTAGAAATGGCTAAGCAGCACCAATCCATTCAGCAAAAATAACCGACAGGGCCCGCCACGGGTAGTGCCCTATTTGTCCTCGCCCTTACGGGCTCCGGGCAAATAGGGCACTACCCGTGTCACCCGTCGGGTTCTCTTAGGTCTTAATGGAACACTCGACTTACTAATGGTATGAGGACCCCGGTTGTATTAAACAAGCATTATCCGGCGGGTGGCGAAGGGGAAGGCCTATTTGCCCGGAGCCGCTAATAGACGGCGAGGACAAATAGGCCTTCCCCTTCGACAGGCCCTGCCGGTTACGTTTGTTTAACAGACCCAAAGGACTACTTCCGGGGTCCGGCTTGCTATTTTTCACTCCAAATGTTATAGTGTCGGCTCTCAAAGAAGGAGTTGGTTATGTCTAGAATTTGTTATTTTACGGGAAAGAAGCCCAGGGCCGGCAAGAGCATTGCCCGCCGCGGTATTTCCAAAAAAGCGGGTGGTATCGGTTTAAAAACGACCGGCATCACGATTCGTCGTTTTACCCCAAACCTACAGAAGGTCCGCATCATCGAGAACGGGACCGTGAAAACAGTGCGCGTTTCCGCAAAATATCTGAAAACAGGCAGAGTCATAAGAGCCCCAAAGCGTACCTGGAAAAAGCCTGAGGCCGCTACCCCGCAGGCCTAAGATCCTCAAGCTCAAGCTGTACCGAGCGGATCCCCTGAAAATCCTTAAAAACCGGCTGATGCACAAGATCCAAGTGCGTTGGCCTGTTTGCTGTTTGCCACAACGCAAATGCGTTAAAGCCCACCGCCTCACAGGTCGTCTTTCCGCTAGAGTCGGTCACCCAGCATCGGAAAGTGTCTCGGCCTAATTTTCTGGCCTCACCCTTTACATGCACGTTTCGTGTAAGGAACATGGGTTTTGGGTTGCCGGGGCCGAAAGGTGATAGCGCTTCAAGGTCCTTTAGAACAGCCTCTGATAAATCGTTCAAATTAAACACATAATCTATCTCTATGCGAGGCACCGCACTCTCATTTTTTATTCGTGCAGAAACGGTCCTGTCTAATTTTTCGCGAAACGCATCCACGTTGCTTTTCTTAATCGACAGTCCGCACGCCTGAGCGTGACCGCCGAAACTCTCAAAAAATTCTTCACAAGCGCACAGGCTGTCAAAGATAGGAAAATACCGCGTCGTCCGACCGGAGCCTTTACCCACATCCCCGCTGCGAAAAGAAATGACGATGGAGGGCTTCTGGAAACGTTCGACCAGACGCGCAGCCACGATACCGATGACGCCTTCGTGCCACCGATCGCTTTCAACCACGATCGCCTGTCGTTCGGTGAACTGGGGGTCGGCTTCTACTTTCTTTACGGCCTCTTCAAAAGCGTCGCGTTCTACGCGCTGGCGCTCCTGGTTACCCTCATCGAGTTCGCGTGCCAATTGCCTGGCTTCCTCATTGTCTTTCGTTGTGAGCAGCTTAAACGCGGCAAGCGGTGAGCCCATCCGACCGGCCGCATTGATACGCGGTGCCAGGCCAAAAGCAACATCTCGGAAACTCGGCACTCCGCGGGATAAACCCGACACATCCATCAGCGCCCGCAAACCCACTTTGTTGGTTTTTGCCAGTCGTGGAAGACCCTGCTTCAGAAGAATACGATTCTCTCCTTCCAGCCCCGCCAAGTCAGCCACGGTCCCGAGTGTTACCAAATCCAGATACTCTTCGGCTTTTTTCAAATCACCCAAAAGTGCCCAGGCCAGTTTGAATGCAAGGCCGCAAGCCGCCAGACTCGCTTCTCCGCCCCCACCCGCGGCGGCACTGACTAGCGCATACGCTTTGGGTAGCGCGCCCTTTGTTTCATGATGATCGACGATAATAGTGTCGACACCTTTTTGATTGAGAAAATCAATATGGTCAGCGCCCGTGATCCCGTTGTCCACGGTAATAAGAACCTTTATGCCGCGTCCAAGCCACGACTCGAGCGACTTACGGTTTAAACCATAGCCGTCTTCGATGCGGTGAGGAATATGAACTCGAATGTCAGCGCCAAGTTCCTTCAATACGGGATAAAGAATTGCGCTGCCGGTGACGCCGTCGACATCATAGTCGCCGTAGATAAGAATTTTTTCACGACGCTCGATAGCCATGCGAATACGGTCCACCGCGCGCTTCATATCCTTGAATGCAAACGGGTCCTGGATCTTGTCGAGCGGGCATTCTAGGAATCGCGTGATGGCTTCGGCGCTTGTTTGACCGCGACGGAAAAGAACATGAATAACGGCGGGATGGACACCCAATTTACGCGCAAGCGCAGTCGCTTCTTCCACCTCCGGAAGAATCACCCACTCACGCATCTTGGATTTATCGACTTTTAGAGCCGGGCCAATCGACCAATACGGGAGCGGCGATATAGACGGTGGAATAAGTACCGCTGACGAGACCAACAAGCATCGTGAAAGCAAAATCATTGATCACTGTGCCGCCCTTAAGATACAGCGCAAGCACCACCAGGAACACTGTGAACGAGGTCAGGATAGTACGCGACATTGTCTGGTTCACGCTGTTATTGATCGCGTCCTCAAAATTTTCTTTGATACCGGTGCGGCGCCTTTCTCGGATCCTGTCAAAAATAACGATCGTGTCGTTTATGGAATAACCGAGAATAGTCAGGACGGCCGCCAGCACGGTGACCGACAATTCTCTCCCGCTGATGGCGACAGCACCGAGCGCTATCAAAGCATCATGGAGAAGGGCAAGAATGGCGCCCGCTGCGAACTTGAAATCAAAACGGTAAGCAACGTACGCCCAGATCGCAACCAAAGCAATGATGAACGCCCAAAACGCTTTTACTTTCAACTCCTTGCCGATAATGGGTCCGACGTTCTCAATCGCCAGAACCTCATACGGGTTGTCCGGCAGGTCTTTCTTGATCTTATCTGCTATTATTTGATCGGAGCCTATATCCGAGCGGATAATAATATCATTGGATTCCCCGATACGCTGTATGGTCGCAGTGCCATAACCGATCTGGGCAAGTGACTCGCGTAATTTATCAATCGCGACCGGTTTCGCAAAACGCATCTCTTGCATGGCACCACCCGCAAAATCGACGCCATACATATTCTTGCCGCGCGAGAAGAAGCTGCCTGCACCAAAAAGTATAGCCACTAGCGATAAAACGTAACAGATCTTGCGCCATTTAAGATAATTGATGCGCGGAGTCGATCTGAGAAAATGCAACATATGCAGGTTCTTCAAGCCGCCTTTTGCTAACAGAATGTCAAAAATAGCCCTGGTCACAAAAATACCCGTAAACATACTGGCCAAGATACCGACGGTAAGCGTCAACGCAAAACCACGTACTGGGCCCGTTCCCATATAATAAAGAATGACCGCTGTGATAAGTGTCGTAAGATTAGAATCAAAAATGGTCACGAAGGCCTTTTTATAGCCTGCCATAACAGCCGCGTTCATCGGTTTTTTTAGCTGTAACTCTTCGCGTATGCGTTCAAAAATAAGCACGTTTGTGTCCACTGCCATACCAATGGTGAGCACAACACCCGCGATACCCGGCAATGTCAGCGTAGCGTGGAAATACGCGAGTGCCGCCAAGGTGATGAGGATGTTCAAAAGAAGCGCCACATTTGCGATGACACCGGCAAAAAGATAATAAACTGCCATGAAAGCAACAACCATCGCGAAACCAACTATGGCTGCACGAATGCCTTCCTGGATTGAATCCTTACCGAGGCTCGGGCCCACGGAACGCTCTTCTTCAATGATGATTGGCGCGGGTAAAGCACCCGCGCTGAGCGCGATGGCCAGATCATTGGCCGCGTCGATATTAAAACGGCCTGTGATCTGCGCGCGACCCGAGGGGATGCGTTCGTTGATCACGGGAGCGGATTGAACTTTATCGTCAAGGACGATGGCCAGACGACGACCGACGTTGGAGCCGGTAATATCTGAGAATATCTTACCGCCTTCTGAATTGAATTCCAGAGCCACGACCGGCTCATTAAAATTACTTTCAAAATTTACAACCGCGTTCGATATGGTCTGTCCTGTTAAAAGTGTTTTGTCTTCCAAAAGCAGGTCGCCGCCGCGCTCGTCCTTAAAGAGCGTGTAGCCGGTCGTACTATTCCCCGCCAGCGCTTCGCGCAATTTGGCGGCATCATCCGAGACCAGTTTAAACTCAAGAAGTGCGGTTTTTCCGATAAGGTCCAACGCGCGTTGCCTGTCCTTTATGCCGGGCAATTGGACCACGATACGGTCCTCGCCTTGCATCTGGATAGACGGCTCGGAAACACCGAACTGATCTATGCGGTTACGGATAATTTCCATCGCGCGCGAAGAAGCATCTTGACGTGCGCGAGGTTCAAGTTTTGAAGTATCCACGCGCAAGACCAGGTACATGCCTCCCTGAAGATCCAGACCCAGTTTGATCTTTCCCTGCTTGGGACCGTTGCCATCCAAGTCGAACGGCGGGACCGCGTAATAAAAACAAGCCGCAACAACGGCCGCGATCAGCGGAACACGCCATTTGAGACTGGCTGAATTCATTTTTTCACCTGAGTAACGGATGATTTTTCAAATTCGACCTTCACATTGTCCGCAATCCTTAAAATCACCGTCTTATCAGAAACGGATATAACCGTTCCATGAAGTCCGCCAGCGGTGATCACCTCCTGATTCTTGTCGAGCTTGCCGAGAAGATCCGCGTGCTCTTTTTGTTTTTTTTGCTGCGGGCGGATAAGTAGAAAATAAAATATGACGAAAAGAAATATGAGCGGTAAAAACTGCAGGATCGGACTAGGCTGTGCGTTCATAACTCTCCTTGAGGTAACGACTTATTAAAGCGTGCTTCGAAACTTTTCCGGAAATCCGAGAAGCGATTCTCTTCTATCGCCTTCCGCGTGAATTCGAGTAATTGTATAAAAAATGTCAGGTTGTGTAAAGAACAAAGCCTCCCTGCTAGATACTCCTGGGCGTTGAAAAGATGGCGAATATAAGCCCGGGTGAAGTTCTTACAGGCATAACACGGACACTCGGCATCCATGGGTTTAAAATCCCGGATATAGCTGGCGCCGCGCATCAGCATACGGCCATCCCTCGTGAACACGGTTGCGTTTCGGCCGTTGCGTGTAGGGACCACGCAATCAAACATATCCACTCCCTGCGACACGGCTTCAAAAAGGTCCGGAACCAAGCCCACACCCATGAGGTACCGGGGCTTATCAACGGGCAGTTCGGCTACCGTCGCCTCAAGCGTTTCATACATGGCCTGCGATGGCTCCCCCACGCTCAAACCCCCTATGGAGTATCCCGGAAAATCTATCTCCTGCAATTGTCTGGCGGATTTTTTACGCAGATCGGGATAAGTGCCTCCCTGGACAATGCCAAATAAAATACTTTCCGTGATGAATTGTCCGGACTTCATCGTTTCCACCCATGCCTTTTTACTCCGCTCGGCCCATCTTGTCGTAAGTTCGATAGATTTTTCAGTGTAAAATTTTTCTGAGGGGTATTTCACGCATTCATCCAACGGCATGATGATGTCGCTTCCCAGCGACGTTTCAATACGGATCACATCTTCCGGAGTAAGAAAATGCCTCAAACCGTCGATATGGGATTGAAATTCGACTCCTTCGGGTTTTATTTTATTTAATTTTGCTAGACTGAAGATCTGGAATCCTCCTGAATCAGTCAGAATGGGTTTGGGCCAGTTCATGAAGCGGTGAAGTCCACCCGCGTCACGGATAACCCCCTCGCCCGGCCGCAGGAATAAATGATAGGTATTCGAAAGGACGACCTCGGCGCCGGCTGTCAAAAGTTCGGCATTGGAAACCGTTTTGACGGTTGCCTGTGTTCCGACGGGCATGAAAACGGGAGTCTGGATGTCTCCGTGTGCGGTTGTAAGAATTCCCGTGCGCGCATTTGTATCTTTGTCTTTACGCAGGATTCGGAATGAGCCAATTTGTGAAACCAAAGAACTCATCTGCGGTATCGGCCGATCCCCAGTATGCGGCCTAGATTTGCGTGCTTCGAAAGTTTTGGGCGGATCTTCCCGTTCCTTGAAGAAAGTAGCGTTGAAACTCCCGGGCCGTGACCTGAAAGAAAACTATCGGCATGCGATACAATGCCTATCGTAATGGCGCCTTCATAGTAATGACGTCCATAAGTATTGTCGGCATCCGTGATAGCCACAAAATCGCCGAAGCACAGACGCTCTAGACCGAGCCGTTTGACAACTTTTGGATCTTGAGTCGTAATATCATAGTCTCCGGTCCCCGGATCCGGATGACCTAACCCCGAGCCCATGATAGCCGCGGGAACTTTCATCGTGACAGGAACCTCAAGCACCCCTCCGGCCGCAATCGTAACACCCCAAAGTTTAAGTAGTTTAGGATCGAGATTATAAACAAATACATCCGGAGCATCCGCGATCTGAAGACCCTGTCCGTAGCATTGCACCAAAATTTTATCCTCGTAGGTGAGTGACTCCAATGCGGCGTCATCGAAATCAATCATGAGATGCTCCACTCCGCCGTGCTGACCCACCACGACACCTTTAGCGCCTTTGGCGTCGCCTGAGATTACGCGCGCCTCATTACCGACGCACGGCAAGAATCCGAATGCCATATTCTGCTTACTCGATCTTTTTTCTTCATCCAGAATAACTGACACGCCCGATTCAATATGGTCGCCGCGCCAGCCAAAAACCGTGTCGCCCACTTTTACGTTATACGTAATGCCGCCAACGCTGGGCAGCGAATGACCCTGGCCGTGAGAATCCATTTCAAATTCCGTGTAGCGTATCGGGTTTGCGGGCTTGCCCTGCACCGCCATTTTTACCAAACGATTCTCATTGGTCTTCAAGATCATATCTCCTTTGTGTTTTTCCTATTCCCAAAGATTTAAGCGACTGATAGAACAGTCCGAATCCCATCACCAAAAGAATGACGCACGCGGCATAAAGCGAAAGCGGTGTTCCCGGACCGGTAAGACCCCACCCCAACATACCCATTCCGTGCAGCAGTATAAACACACTATAGATCACGATGAGGCGGTACCCCAGACGGCTTTTATAGAGCACCAGCAGCAACAGAAGTAACGGTAAAATTGCCTGCGCGCTGAGCCACAC
>JAHFFI010000008.1:0-11834 GCA_023248025.1 Candidatus Omnitrophota bacterium | reverse complement strand
AGAGGCGCCCAAAGAAAGAGAGCCAAATACCGCTTAAAGGAGGCCCAATCGAGCTGAGTCTTCATATGATAAGCATGGCGTCGCCGTAGGAATAAAAACGGTATTTTTCTTCTATGGCGCAGGCGTAGGTTTTTTTTCTCAGCGCCTCACCCATAAATGCAGAAATGAGCAGTAAAAGTGTGGTCTTCGGCAGATGAAAATTTGTGACGAGGTGGTCAACGATTTCAAATTTGAACGGCTCCGTGATATACAAATTAGTCTCGCCTTTCCCCGGCAAAAGCAGCTTTTTCACAACGCAGGTTTCAAGCACACGGAGCGCTGTGGTCCCGATGGCCCAAACTTTTCTTTTTTCCGCTTTGGCCAAATTTATCCTGTCCGCCGTTTCCCGTGTTAATTCAAAGCGTTCCGAATGCATTTGGTGATTCTCCAAGTCATCCACGGGTTTAAAAGTACCATAACCGACATGCAGCGTCACCGATAAAATCTCGATACCTTTTTCTTTTTTTATTTTATCGATTAACTGGTCCGTAAAATGCAGCCCTGCCGTGGGTGCTGCCACGGCACCGTCTTTTTCAGCATAAACGGTCTGATAGCGGCATTTATCCAAATCGGCGGCTTCGCGTTTGATGTAAGGAGGCAGCGGCATCGTGCCGTGCTTTTGGGCAAAAGCTCGAACATCCACGCCTTCCGGGAACTCTACAAGACTTATGCCGTCCGCATCGCGGCCAGTGAATATGGCTTGGCAAGCACCCCCATTAAATTCAATCACTTGATGCTCTTTCAAAGCAGGTTGGAGAAGACAGCGCCAGCGTCTGTCTTTGGGTTCCAAAAGTAAAAGGTCGACTTTTCCTCCGGTGCCTTTTTTTCGGCCGAGTATTCGCGCCGGAAAAACTTTAGTGTCGTTCCAGACCAGAACATCGCCGGGTTCAAGATATTCGACTAGATCAAAAAAATGCCTGTTTGTTAAACTACCGGTCTTGCGGTCGACGACTAGCAATTTCGAATGGTCGCGCGGTTGAATAGGCTCTTGCGCTATCAGCTCTTTTGGAAGTGGGTAATCAAAATCTTCAAGCTTCACGGCTTTTTAGCGCTCTCGGCGGATGAAATATCGGCGCCCGGATAATATAATTTTAAGATCTCCGTGTAATGTTTTCCCAGTATCGCCTGTCCCAGTGTCCCCCACTGGCAGAGCCCCACGCCATGCCCCCAGCCTTTCCCTTCGAATACGGCCGTGTCATCATCCACTAGGATGGAAAAAAAGGTACTTCGAATACGGTCTCCGCCAAGCCACACACGGAAATCTTTTGCGGCAATCACAGCCTCCCCGCCGGCCCCAACAATCTTGAGACTTCCCACGCGCCCCGAAGGCGTGCTTGTCACCGGCTCTACGTTGAGCACGCGCCCGATCGGACGTCCGTTCTGGTTCAGCTTTTCTTCGATATCCGCGAGAGGCACGCGCGAATCCCATTTCCAATGCGGAGAAATGCGGCAATAATTGCAAACCACTTTTCCGGCCAGCGGCGGTATGTCAATTTTCCAAAGCTCTGAGGCGGCGGCCGTCACCCCGCCGCAAGTCGCATGAAAATAGGCAGGGAAAACTTTATTTTGATACAGGAGCGCCTGTCCACGAGTCTTATCCACCGCTAAATTCGTACGATAGCGCTCTTTCATTGTACCGCCGTATACCTGAGAACTCGTGGTGTTCTTGACATCGAATTCGAGCGCGTGGCTAACAGACATCTGATAAAGCGCATAAGTTCGTGCGGCCACGGCCTGCGCTTTGAGGCCTTCCATGGGCCACCAAAATGCAACCTCATACGGCAATACACCGTATAAATATTGCTCAAGATCAAGCCGGTTCACCGCGTAAAGCGAGCCTTGCGGGTCTTTCAAGATATCGACCGCGCCTCGAAAATGTGCGGAGCCCAGCATGAGATCGCGGCTTTCGCCCGTTTCCACACGCACTCCGCGAACTGCAAATTCCTCATTGCCGACCTTGACGCCGCGCGCAGAGGGCTGTACCGGAAAGTTAACCAACCCCTTTCCTTTTTTTATCACGGTTAACGTCGGCAACGAACGGATCTGGTACTCCGCTTTTGCGCTGACGAGTAGTTGGGTCTGGTGCTCGGTTATGAGCACGCGAATTTCATAGGTATTTGCGGAAACCGGGGCAGCTGTCAGGAACAAAAGGAATGATAGAACGAGCAGCCTGCAACGAAACTTCATTTATTTAACGCCGAAGAGATCACGCTCTTTGGAGCTTTTTAAGAAAATTTTCATGTGGTCGCAGGCAGCCGAGGTCGCCTCCCGTCCGCGGGAGGTTCTTCTCAGGAATCCGATCTTGAGCAAGAATGGTTCCACCACATCAACGAGCGTATCAGACTCTTCGTTCAGCGTGGCGGCGAGCGACTCGATGCCAACAGGACCGCCTTTGTATATTTCTATAATGGCCTTCAGCACTTTTCTGTCCAGCATGTCCAGGCCCGAAGGATCAATTCCGTGACTTTCGAGCGCCTTGGAAACTATGGCGGAGGTAACTTTCCCCAGCCCCTTAACTTGAGCAAAATCGCGAACGCGCCGCAGAATGCGGTTCGCGATGCGGGGGGTTCCACGCGACCGCCGTGCCATCTCTTGAGCGGCATCGGGTTCGACGCCGATACCTAAAAGTTTCGCCGAACGGTTAATAATTTCCATCAAGTCGCCGGGTTCATAAAAATCCAGATGAAACGACACGCCGAAGCGATCCCTCATGGGAGAGCTCATAAGGCCTGAGCGGGTCGTAGCGCCTATTAAGGTAAAACGCTTCAGAGCAAAATTTACGGTCTTGGCCCCTTGGCCTTTCCCCAGCGTAAAATCGATTCTATAATCTTCCATGGCGGGGTACACAAATTCTTCAACCACTTTTGAAAGCCGGTGGATTTCGTCGATAAAAAGAATGTCCCCTTCCTCCAGATCCGTGAGCGTGCTCAGAAGATCGCCTGCCCGCTGAATAGCCGGACCGCTTGTCGCCACGATCTTGGCACCCATTTCATGAGCGACAATATGGGCCAGCGTCGTTTTTCCGAGACCCGGCGGGCCTGAAAATAAAAGATGCTCGAGCGGCTCTTTGCGTTTCTTTGCGGCCTGGATCGCTACACTTAAGTTTTCTTTGAGAGCTTCTTGCCCTATGAATTCTTTGATGCGCTTCGGTCTCAGTGAAAGCTCGACAATGCCTTCCACATCCTCCTGTTGGGGTGTGATAAGTTTCTCGCGTTCGAGATCTACCTTTTGCCTACCGGACTGTATTTTTTTCTGTCTTCTGCCTTCTATCATCTGTCCTCTGTTTTTCGTCATCTGTCCTCTGTTTACCATCTTTCTTCTGCCGATAGACCTCATTCAGGACTTCTTCCACTGTTTTCATATTTTTGCTGCGCGAAAAAGCCTTCTCTATCATATCCTTAGCCTCTTCCTTCTTGTATTGAAGTTGTATCATGACCTCCATCGCTTCTTCGCGCACGCCGCCCTGTGCCCGCGGAATAGCTGAGGCTAAATTTTTAATAAGGCCGAAGCGTCCCATTTTCCCCTGAAGCTTCGCGATAATCTCTTTAGCGCGCTGTTCCCCTATGCCGGGTAACGACTTTAAAAATGCCAGGTCTCCTGCATCGATGGCGCTCGCGATCTCTGAAATCGGACGTCCGAGCGCCTTGACAGCCGCTTTCGGACCCACCCCCGACACCGTGATAAACTTTTCAAAGAAATCTTTTTCCATACGGCTTGCGAAACCAATCAGTATCGGAATGCTCTTTGATGGGTCTGTTTGATAATAGTGATACGTGACCAGAGAGGCCGGGGCACCCAGCTTCAATTGGCCGTCAAGCGAGTGCAGCACGGCCGTGGGAATATAAACCTCGTAGGAAAGGCCTCCGACACGCACGGTCAGCGTATTTTCGGAGAGTGACTCGACCGTTCCCGCGATGTTCGAGATCATGCGCCTCTTCCCGTTTTTTCAAATGCGTATGCGAGTGCGACAGCCAGCGCGTCCGCCACGTCAGGCGAAGCGGGGGGCTTCTTTAAACCCAGATAATACTGCACCATGCGCTGGATCTGCGGTTTTTTGGCGTGTCCCGCGCCGGTGATCATTTTTTTAATATGCGTTGGGGGCATGCTCACAAGCGGGATCTTTTGGGAACCGCTCAAGAGACAGATTACACCGCGCGCATGTCCCATCAGAATCGCCGTCGCAGGATGTTTGTAATGTGCAAACAGCTTTTCAATAACAATAACGTCCGGCTTTAAATCTTCCAGAACTTCTTTTAAAGATTCATAGAGCGTGCAAAGCCGGCCCGAAATGCCCGCAGTGGCACGCGTTTTGATAAATCCCGCTTCAACGAGTTCGGGTCGTCGCGAGGCAGAACGCGGCAAAACGGATATCACCCCGTATCCGGTGATGCGAAGCCCCGGATCCACTCCCATTATTCTCACTTATTTAGAGAGCTCTTGGACAATCTCGTCCGATATATCGGCATTGGAATAAACATTCTGCACATCTTCCTGCTCTTCCAAAGCTTCGATCAATGCCAAAATGCTTTTTGCGTTTTCTAAATTAATCTTCACGAGCGTAGACGCCAGTTTAGGGAGCTCAGCGCTTTCCGGAGTAATTCCGGCCGCAATCACGGCTTTTCTCACATTCTCAAAATCCTGCGGCTCGGTCGTGATCTCATAACTATCTTTCTCAGCGCTGAAATCGGATGCTCCCGCATCCAACGCTATCGTCATCATCTTGTCTTCATCCGTCGCCGATTTATTGATAATAATAATGCCTTTTTTATGGAATTGCCAAGCCACGGAACCTGCGCCGGACATATTGCCGCCTTTTTTTTCTAGAATGTTTCTGATCTCAGCGGTCGTACGATTTTTATTGTCGGACAGAACATCAATAAGAATAGCCACGCCTCCGGGGCCATAGCCTTCATAGGACGTTTCCTCGTAGATAACACCCGGAAGCTCGCCGGTGCCTTTTTTGATAGCGCGATCAATATTGTCCGCGGGCATGTTGGCTTCCTTGGCTTTGGCGAGAACTGTGCGGAGACGAGGATTGGCATCGGGATTGCCACCGCCATTCTTAGCCGCAACGGTCAATTCTTTGATGATCTTTGTAAAGAGTGCGCCGCGTTTCGCGTCGAGCGCTCCTTTTTTATGCTTGATCGTTGCCCATTTAGAATGACCTGACATTTTTTAACCTCTTAAACAAACACTCAGAAGACAGATTACAGACCTCAGACGACAGTTTGAGGAGTCGCTCACGTGACTTCTATAAAGGACACGAAGTGTCTCTCGAAACTGTCCTCCGCATCCTGACTTCTGTCATCTGAAGAATTATAACACATGGCTATTGAACCCGTAAACTAACGAAGCCCACTCCGTAGCATTGGATGACTTCCTCACAGAGATGTCGCTCGCAAGCGAGCTGTCATACCCGTAATCCACCCACACAAAATCAACGCCGGCGTTTCGAGCCGTCTCCCGGTCCACACGGCTGTCACCGATCATCACTGTTTCTTCGTGCGAGCGCCCGCATTTTTTCATCACGAAATCCAGCGAAGATGGATCGGGCTTAGGCGCAAAACCGGCATCCAATCCCAGCACGATTTCAAAATGACGCAAAAGATCAAGTTTAGCCAGGATGATCTCGGTCAGCCCCTGGGGTTTATTCGTCAAGACCGCTTTCTGCTGATTCTTAAGCGGCCCTTCGAGCATTTCAGGAACGCTGGGGAACGCTTTTGTACGAATGACGGGCGCCTCGTGATACCTTTTCTTGAATGACGCAACTGCCCTCTCTAAAAGCGCAGCATCTTCGCCAAGTTCACGGGACAAATGTTTAAACAGCTCGTGCACGCCGTGCCCGATCCCCTCCTGCACGTCTTGAATCGGCCGCGAGGGAAAACAAAATTCATCCAGCACACCGTTCGCGTGATAGGCAATGTCAGCGACGGTATCCACGAGTGTGCCGTCAAAATCAAACACCAGCAGCCGATACTTCGGCATTTTTATTTTTTTGCTAGAAGTCATCCCAAAACTCTCCTCAGTAAACGAGACGGCTTATGACGAGCCGAGACGAATACGGCAAAGTCGCAGGCCGTCAGAAGACGTCGCAGTCCGAGGAGGGTTTTGGGATGACTTCTAAAGTCCGGCCTACCGATAGGTGATCCATGTGATCAGAATGCTCATGGCAACATACGACACGAGATAATATCCGGCGACGATAAGATGGACCTTGAGAGTCTCCTTGCCCCAAATGACACCCGAAATAAGCGTGGTCGCGATGAAGCCCAGCCAGATCGCGGCTGCCAGAATAGCGGCTTCGGTGATATCCGCGACAGCCGTAAGCTCGATGAAATAAGCCAGAACCAGGGCCACGACGAGACAATTGAAGAATGCCGCGAGACGTTTTATCAGGGTCGGTTTTTCACAGTCTTTCATGTTCTTTCCAAAAAGAAGCGGCGAATACCAAAGAGCTCCTATCACCATCGCGAGAACAGCCGCGGCAACCACCGCTATAAAGTTAATGTCTACTTCGAACATGTCTCATCTCCTGTTATAATGAAAACGTGAAATTCATTTGCATCAAGGTATTCATCGACCGCTCCGAAGCGGTCGTGGCCAAAAGCTACCTGGAGTCCTGCGGGATGGCCGCGCGTTTGAGTCGAGACCGTGGCGGCAGCATGCGCTTTAATTTTCTTTTGGAAGTCCCCGAAGCCGATGCGCCGGCCGCTATCGAACTCTTAAAAGATCAGACATTTCCCGGCGCTTCCTGACACCCGACATCCCTCCAACTGTCTGCCGAATAGTTTACTTTTTAATAGAAAAAATTGGTATAATAATAACATGCTGCAGTCGCCGCAAGAAAAACGTAAGTTTTTCCGGCATCCGATAACGGCGCCTCTAAAGATCCGGCCGGCCCGCGAAGAAAACCCCGTGTTGACTGAAACTCAAGATCTTTCATTAGGCGGATTGTCTTTTTTTTGGCGTAAGCGCCTCTCGAAAGGCAGCCTTGTGGATATTTCCATCCCTATTAAAAACAAACTGTTCGAGATCAAGACACGGGTCGCCTACTCCAAAGAGGACAGGAAAAGTGGAAACTACCGCACCGGCGTCGCGTTCATAGACTACCCCAGTGCTTTCAAAGCCAAAATGGCCGAAGAAGCGCTTGAGATCATGGAATACCGAAAGAAACTTTCGGAAGAAGAAAACCGCAATATTTCGGAAGAAGAAGCGTCGCGGCGCTGGGTCAAAAATTTCGCGGACCACTTTTCAACATCATCATGACGCATGTCGCGTATGATAAGGAAGATTTCGTAAAACCGTATAGGCTCGATAAACCTGCTCGACTGCAACGACCAGTGCCAATTCATGCGGAAGCGTCATCGGACCAAAACTCCATAAAAAATCGGGCTTAAGGCGCCTCTTTGATTCCTCGTCAAATCCGTCCGCACCGCCGATAACGACGCTCCATTCGCGTACTCCAGAGGTTTCCAATTGTCGCAGACGAAGTGCGAGATCTCCTGTAGAAAGTGCCTGAGCATTCTTAGCGGTGTCGCAAAACCACAACACACTGTTATCGCTTTTTTTCAGCTTGGGCTCCAACGCCAAAAGCTTGCACGGCGCAAAATGACAAATCCTCCCCACATATTCCTCGGCCAGCGCGAAAGTTGCATCTGACTTAAAATTTTTACGCATCACATTACCCTTTGCCCACGCGGCCTTGAAAAATATTTTCATTTAGTGAGCCCCCAGTAAGGAGGTCCAAAGCGTCTTAAAGCGCCGGATATGTTCAACCATCAGTGGTTTTTTTCGCGGATCCCTCAAAATATAGGCCGGGTGAAAAAAAACTATAATATTCATGCCGGGATACGCGGGATGACAAAAAAATTTACCCACTTCTTCATTCATCGGACTACCCTTTTTTTCAGGAATGATGTGCTTAAGCGCGGTGGCGCCCAACAAAACGAGTATCAGCGGACGCACGAGGATTAATTGCTTTTCAAGATAGGGCCGGCAGCTTGCGGCTTCCTCGGATGTCGGCGGACGATTCGCCGGTGGACGGCATTTGGCGACATTGATGATGAGCCCGTCTCGATTGGTGTCGAAACCCGCCTCTTTCAGCATTAACTCATCCAGAAGTTTTCCGCCACGCCCCACAAAAGCCCTGCCCTCGCGGTCTTCATTAGCGCCCGGTGCCTCACCCACAAAGACGACCCGAGCCTCGGGGTTTCCCCGGTCTACAACAATATTCGTTCTATGTTTGGAGAGGCTGCATTTCTGGCAGTTAGAGGCGAGAAGTTCTTTTTTGAAATCAGCGTAATATTCTACCGCGGACAACGCGCTAACGGGACTGCGTCTCCGCAAATTCGATGCGACCGTTGTTATTCTTGTCCCAACGCTTGAATCCTTTTTTCGTGCCCACCCATTCATCGCGGTCGAGACTAATGCTGCGGTCCGTATCCAGCGCTGAGAACGTTTCTGTCGAAAGATCGTCCGCGAGTTGTTGGACGCGCGGACTATCGGACCAGCTGACGTATTCATCGTAGCTGAGGAAGCCATCGCTATTGAGGTCCATCATTTCAAAACGCCCAGGCAGCCATTCAAGACCGAGCGGACCCTCGTCTTTTTCGACCTGGCCATCTCCGTTGGAATCAAGCTTTGAAAAATTTTCCTGCGCGCTAACCACCGGCGGTTGTAAATTCGTGTAGCCATCGGTTCTATAATTAGCCATAACGGGCACCGCGAAAAAAAATATGGCCGCCGTGAAAAAATAAAATCCTGCTCGTTTGAACATAACTCCCTCCTAACCCCAGTTTATAGAACCAACTTCACTCCGTCAATCCCTCTCAATGTCCGGTCTCCGCGTAGGCTGCCCGCAAAACTTCACTGATCTTTCCTGATTTAAGCTGTATGGAGCAATAGCCGTGGGGATTTTTTTTGAGATATTTTTGATGGTATTCCTCCGCCGCATAGAATTCTCCCGCAGGCGCGATTTCGGTCACTACCGGGTTACGGAAAATTCCGGCGTTATTCAACGCTTTTACGGCCGTCTCGGCGGATTTTTTCTGTATCGGAGAATGGTAAAAGATAGCGGAGCGATATTGCGAACCACTATCCGGCCCCTGCCGATCTTTTGTTGTGGGATCATGCAGGCGGAAAAAAAATTCAACCAGTTCTTCATAATGAATGCGCGAAGGATCAAATGTTATCTCGATCGCCTCCGCATGTCCCGTCGCCCCGGAGCAGACCATTTCGTATCCCGGACTCTTTACGGAGCCACCCGTGTATCCCACGCGCGTTGAAACAACGCCTTCCTGTTCACCAAAATACTTCTCCAGGCCCCAAAAACATCCCCCCGCAAATATTGCTTTTTCATAATTTTTATTCATAGACCCCACCTCGTTCGCAATGCTAACACCGGACATAAGAGAAAACACGCCTAATGACACGTAAATGATAACTTTCTTCATGCGTTAATCACCCCTCAAAAACTTTGCCGCGCATTTTTTTTACTTCAGAGCGAATTTTTTTTTGCGCCAGCATTTTATCCTTGGCGCGACGGCTTCTGCGCCGCTTCTGACGACGAATCTTTTCGAACTCAGCGCGTTGCGCATTCTGCGCGCCCGATCGTTCGGCCTCGATCTTGTCTACGAGAAGACGCATTGCAAGAAACCGATTGAGCGCCTGTGAGCGCTCTTCCTGGCATTTTACGGACAACCCGGTAATCGTGTGCCTTAAGACCACACAAGTGGAGACTTTATTCACGTTCTGTCCGCCGGCACCTCCTGAACGGATGAAAGATTCTTTAAAATCGCTTTCTTTAAGCCCCAGCTTCTGCATTTTTTCCATGAGTGCGTGGGCTTTCTTCTCGGACACCGGATAATTCACGATACCGCATCCACTCTGAGCCAACGGGATTCCTCATAAGGCGGCAGCTCCTTTATCGCCACGGGCTCAACTGAAACCACGTCTGCGCCCTCAAATCCCAGTTCGTCACGATCATAAACCCCCAGTATTTCATTGGACGCGTAAATAAAAACGTCCCTTATTCTTTGGCCGCTTTTTAATTCAACCGTCACAACATGTCCGCCCGAGAGCGTTTCCGGCACGGCCAGCAATCTTTTGGCGACATCGGCGGACAGCAGTCTTCTTTCCCGCTCAACTGCCGATCTTTTATATCGCTGAATAAAGCCTTGCCGCGCGGAGGCGTCGAGAAAAATCCGATCCGCGCATCGATACAGATAAATAAGCAGTGGCACGAGTCCGCTGAGCCAGCTGGCCGCTACGGCCCTGGCCCATGCCGCATCCAATCCGGCCGAAAGCAATAACCGTCTGCTGTAAAACCAGCTCCAAAAGAAAGCGCTCAAAACTAAAAATCCTAAAAAAGTGCCCATTCCTATGAGCCAGACATCCACCGCTTTTTCCTGGTCCGTGTTAAGTCTTTTCCACACCTGTTCCTTTTTTCGCATAAACGGGATGACCAGCAGGAGCCAGCTTCCAAATACCGCGACTATCCAGGTAATCGTAAGCTCAGCGCCTTGTATCGCGCCGAACACCTGCCTCATGGCGACAGTCCAGAAAAGCGCCGACGCAACGAAGGCGCCCACGAAACCCAGTATCCATGAAAACCAAAAAATAAATCCGTAATTATTTCTTGAAATACTCATGAATAGCTTATTTTGTATAACATCCAATACACGACAACGCCCGTCACCGAAACATAGAGCCACAGCGGCAGCGTCACTTTGGCAATACGGCTGTGCGCAGTGAAACGGCCGCGAAAGGCGTTCGTAAGTGTTATGATAACGAGCGGCACAATCACAACCGCCAGAATGGTGTGCGATATCAGTATTGTAAAATAGACGACTTTCACAAGTCCCGATCCCAGAAAATGAGTCGTTCCGTGATGATAATGATAATAAAGGTAGGAGACGAGAAAAAGCGACGATGTAGCACATGCCGCCAGCATGCAAATCGTGTGGGCGGTGATCGCTTTCTGCCGAATCAAAGTGTAGCCCAACAAAAGAAGCAGCCCCGTCGTTAAATTAAGCGATGCGTTGAGCGCCGGAAGAACGCTCACCCCTCACCTTCGCGTTTGGCTACGATGCTCACAGTGCCATCCGACTCAACGATTGCCTCGATCTCTATGGGTCTGCAGCAATTCTCACAGTCTATCGTGAAAGCCTGCCGCCTACCGCCCGTGACATCGACGCGCACCGAGATTGGAGTCATGCAATAAGGGCAATTATATTCTAAGTCTTCTTCAGCGTTGGACATTATTCGATAGCGAAGCTCACATTGACCGCAATCTGCGAATCTCTTAAAGGCTTATAATTTTCCATAGTGTGTTATTTAAACATCTTCTCCATCTCTTGACCGGCTTTCTTCATTTCTTTTCCAGCGGCTTTGGATTCATTTTTTATGGCACCCTGCATACGCTTGGCAATTCGCTCTGCTCTGCGTTGCATGAGAATCTGATCCTTTTCATTCGACTCTTTGCCGAGGGTCGCAAACCAGTCTCCGGCTTTATCCACCACCGAATCCTTTGAAAAATCTGACTGTGCATGCGCCGTTACCGGATGCATTGCAAATCCAATAGCCAACAACACCATCGCAACCGTTACTTTTTTCTTCATGTTTTCATTCTCCTATGTTGATAATTAATTTCAAAAACTCGAGTCTGCGCGAACACCGATCCGTTTGGCGCCTGGAATCGGGTATTCTTTTCGGCTCCGCCATATCTTGACTACGGCTAACTAGCGAATAGATGTGGGCGTTCGCCTCAAAGAGCACCCGATTCCCTCGCACCACTT
>JAHFFI010000152.1 GCA_023248025.1 Candidatus Omnitrophota bacterium | reverse complement strand
AACGATAACCTTGAAGAAGGTATCCGTAGGAACTGAAGTGAACATCGTGCAGGAAGGGGTGCCCGCCGTTATTCCTCCCGAGGCGTGCTATCTTGGCTGGCAGGAATCACTCGTTCTTCTGGGGAAACTTGTCGAAGTCGAGATTTTGGATTAGCTTAGATATTGAGTAACGAAAAACACTAGTAGTTAGTAAGGGTTGTAAGTTATGAAAAAATTATATTTGAAAAACTTTGGCTGGCCATTGCCTGCCTGCCGGACAGGCAGGTTCCGAGACTGCGGGATTTCCAGACAACGCGAAAATAGTTTTTCAGGCGTTGGCAGAGGGAGCGCTTGGATCGCCAGGAACGCGCTGATCCTGGTTTTGTTGGGAGTTGTTTTCGGAGCGCCTACGGTCCTGGCAGCCTCTTTACCCAGCCATCCGCTCATTGATCAGGCCAAAGAAAAACGGGGTCCCCGCGTGAAGTATGCGCTGGACAACGGTGCCCAAGTCGGCTTGACCGCCGACGGGAAAAGTTTTTATATCTTATGGCTTCCCGAAGGCAGTGATCCCCAAGATCCGCCGCCGATGGTCGTATCCATGCATGGCCATGCCAGCTGGGCATTTGAAGACTTCTATGTTTGGCACCATTTCGTGAAACAGCGGGGCTACGGTTTTTTGGCGATGCAGTGGTGGCTGGGAGGGGGAGAAGAGATGAGCGATTACCTTCTTCCCAATGAGGTTTATCGCGTTATTGATGATGTGTTTCGGGAGCTTCATATAAAGCCGCAAACGGCGATGCTTCATGGGTTCAGCCGTGGTTCGGCGAATATTTACGCGGTGGCCGCGATGGACCGCAGTCTTAAGAAGGATTATTTTTCATTATTTGTGGCCAACTCCGGCCAGGCCAATTCGACTTACCCTCCGACCCATGAAGTTGAAGAGGGCCGGTTTGGCGAGATGCCGTTCGCGGGGACCCATTGGGTCACCTACGCCGGCGAAAAGGACGTCAACCCGGACCGTGACGGCGTCCGGACAATGCGCAAAACAGGAGAGTGGATAGAAAAATATGGCGGCACCGTGGATCTAGCGATAGAAGATCCGGAAGGCGACCACGGCGGTTTCCATAAAAGGCCGCAGAATTGTGAAAAAGCGCTGGATGTTTTTGAAAAATTAAGATCAAAATCATGAAAAAGCTCTATCTCCAGACTTTTGGGTGCCAAATGAATGAGCGCGACTCCGAGGGAGTCCAGGGGCTTCTCTTGGACAGGGGATTCGAGACGACTTCTACGATAGAAGAAGCGGATTTGATCCTGTACAACACCTGCAGTGTGCGCGATCACGCGGAGCAAAAGGTGTTCGGCCGTATGGGCCATTTTCGGAAGCTCAAGCAAATCAATCCAAACCTGATCGTGGGCATCGTCGGATGCATGGCGCAGGAACACGGCGGAAATTTTTTCAAAAAGAACCCGGAGATCGATCTCGTTTGCGGGCCGGGAAATCTGAACCAGATCCCGGACCTTGTCGAAGAAATAAGGCTTCAACGCGCTCCGCGATTGGCGATCGATCGCCTGAATGAAGAGTACAGCCTTGAAAATGTTCATCATCGTTCGGGGGAATTGAAGGGGCTCGTGACCATCATGACCGGCTGTGATCACCGCTGTACTTATTGCATCGTGCCTTACACGCGTGGAGACGAACGCTCCAGAAATTCAGAAAATATTATCAAAGAAATGCGCGATCTCGAGGCTAAAGGGTTCAAAGATGTGATGCTTTTGGGACAAAATGTGAATTCTTACGGGAAAGGCCTTGAAGAGTCCATCGATTTCGCAGGTTTGCTTGAAAAGATCCAAAAAGAAACGCCGGGAATTCCCAGACTTCGTTTCATCACGAGCCATCCGAAGGATGCGCACACGAGGCTTTTTACCGCGATGCGGGATCTGCCGATGGTTTGTGAACATATGCATTTGCCGGTGCAATCGGGTTCGAACCGCACGCTTCGGCGCATGAAGCGGGAGCACACGAGAGAATGGTATCTGGAGCAAATAGAAGAATACCGGAAGCTCGTGCCCGACGGGACATTGACGACGGATTTTATTGTGGGATTTCCGGGAGAGACCGAAAAAGATTTTCTCGACACGCTGGAGTTCATTGAGCGTATCGAATTTGATAGCGCGTTTATTTTCCAATACTCGCCCCGCCCCGGCACTCCGGCGCTAAAATTAGAAGATGATGTGACGCCTCAGGAAAAAAGCAGGCGTCATCAGATATTATTGGCCGCGCAAAAGGCCGCAAGTCTTAAGCGCAATCAGGCGCTCATAGGAAGAACGGAAGAAGTCTTGTTTGAATCCAGATCCAAAAGAGATGAGATGCGTTTTGTGGGCCGAACACGCGGGTACAAGCGGGTGGTTGTCAGCGCTGAGAGAGATATTATAGGCGAGTTTCACCAGGCAAAGATCTTAAGCGTCGCCGATGAAACGCTTTTGGGGGAGATCGCGGGACAATGAGAACTGTTAAAATATTTTCGCTTTTTTTATTGAGTAGTTTTGTTCTCTCCGGCGTTTCTTTCGCGGAGATCGGAAGGATCGAGACTAAACGGGAGCGTATGAAGC
>JAHFFI010000151.1 GCA_023248025.1 Candidatus Omnitrophota bacterium | reverse complement strand
AACCTGCCGCGCAGGGAACGATAATTTTCATCCTTTGACAATCACGGCCAATGCTTTAGAATAGGGCTTTCCTTTTCGCCGACCCCATCGTCTAGCCTGGCCTAGGACATCACCCTTTCACGGTGATGACGCGGGTTCGAATCCCGCTGGGGTCGCCATTTTATTAGGTTAAGCCACTACGTTAATGACTATGCCCCTCCTCGTGCGGATGCCCATGTTCGATCTCTTCTTGGGTGGCTTCGCGCACAGAAACTATTTCGACATCAAACGTTAGTTCCTTCCCGGCCAAAGGATGCCGGTTCTCGGGCCCTTTGGGACCATAAGCTTCGGCGGCCGGCACGACGATCTTCTTTTTATCCCCCTTGTTCAAAGGTAGCATCTGCTTTTCCAAGCCTTCAATGATCATATCGGCGCCTTCCATGTACGTTAGAGGCGGCTTGGCCTGCGAAGAGTCCAGGGTCAATCCTGTTCTATCTTTCAAGGTGTAATGAAATGAAATAACGCGTGGCATAATTTCTCCTTTGATTTTGACCTCATCTTATCATGCCTGCCCTGAAAAAATTTAACCGAAGAGGTAAACTCAAAAATGACCCATATCTAATTAATATGATTTATGGCACAATGAATGCGTAAGGAATCCTTTAAGTAAAAGGGAGATTTCTGAGCCGTAAACGCAGTTCATTAGTTTTTACTGCTTTATTTCTTCTGGGTTGCTTCTCAGTCAGTCCTGCCGATTTTCTAGTTGCTAGCGTCTTTGCCAAAGACAACGTGCAACTTATTTCCAAAGAAGAATTTGTTTCGAGCGATTTCCCGAAGCTTTTCAAAAAGAAGGAATTTAAAGAGGCGCTCGGCGTTTTGGACAGCCAGCTTAAAAAATATCCGGGCGATCCTCTGATCCTGCGTTACCGTGCCCTGACGCTGGATAAATTAAATCGCCGCGCGGAAGCCCTTGCTGCATACAAAAAAATCTTATCCCAAAACCCCGGCCATGTCCCAACCCATCTGTTTCTAGGACTCACTTACGCCCGCGATGGAAAGCCCGACGAGGCGGCGAAAGAGCTGCGTTGGGTGGTTGAAAAGTCTTCTTCGGAGGATTACCGGCACTGGGCCCAGGCACAACTGACCCGTGTGCGTCTCATGAAGAAGAGCGCGATCAAAAAAGTGCAAAGACGTCCCTATCTCATCGGAAAAACCGGGGTTTATTATGACAGCAATCCTTTGCTGATCCCCGACGACAGCCGTCTCTCATCAAGACCCGAGAAGGACGGCGTGGATTTTCCAATCGACCTCAGCGTGGGTTATCCCGTGATATTGGAAAAAGACATCCGTATTGACGCGCTTTATATCGGCCAAGCGCTTCTGCACGACAACGGCGCCAGTCAGATAGACTTCGATTCCCAGGGCTTTGCTTTGAATGTCAAAAAACGAGCCTTTTTGGGAAGCCGTGCCTTTCTTTTTGGCGCACGGTATGACTTTAGGTCCAATTGGCTGCACAGCAATATTTTTTCAACGGTGAACCGCTTTCTTTTAAGCGGCGAAACCTCCTTCTGGAAAAAAACCAAGACCCATGTTTATGCCAGGCTTTCTTATTCCGGTTTCAAAAATGACGGGCTTCTTCCATCCACCACATCACGCGACGGATATCGCGGGGGCTTGGGGGCTGTTCAATATTTTTATACCGCTGAAGATTTCAAAACGTATTTCTTCGTCAAAGAAGAAGTGAGTTTTGCCGACACGAGAGGCGACAATTTCAACCGTGCGGGTTCTTTGACGCGTCTGGGTATTCATGGCCCATTGGATCCTCTGGGGCCGGTGACATTCGATGTTTCGACCGGTTTTGATTATGGCGCCTACCCTGATTTTTCCTCCTTATCGACGCTTGATCTTGACGAGCGTCGTGACCTGAGGATGGATGTTTATACGGACCTTACTTATCATTGGAAACCAGAGCTGGCGACGAGAGTGTTTTACCGCTACATCAACTCTGACAATGACAATGGTTTTTATGAACGGGATAGACATATTGCGGGTGTGGAGGCCGTGTTTTCCATATGAGAAACCGTTTCTCCGCCACTTTCATTCTTGCCATTTTCTTTTACCTTAGTAACTCGCATTTTTCATTTGCCGCAGAAAATGGAGTGGACCCCAGAGAAGCAGCGATAGACAGGGTCATCGGGGGAATGGAGGAAGGCAGCCGTCCTCTGGAACCGCAAAGTGATGCGGGAAAAACCCGGACCCGCCCCATTCCCGGTGGAAACCTAAGTCCTTTATCGGATACACATGCTACGGCTTCTGCCGGTCCGAATGTTGGTACTAGTAGTGTAAACACCAACCCGGGTGCAAATCTCGGCGCAGGTGCCGGACCCGGCGGCCCGACTGAACCTTCCACGGAGCCAACAAGTGGTGGTGGGGGTACAAGTGACAGTATCATTAATGTGGACGCGAACGTGGATCTGAGCGGAGGGGAGCCTGCCGTGGACGCCAATCTCACCGTGGATACCAATGCGGACTCACTTCTTGACGCGGACACCTCCGCCACAACCGATGTCACATCGGTGGATACGACCGTTACGGATGACGGAACAATAGCGGGCCAGGATCTCACCAC
>JAHFFI010000150.1 GCA_023248025.1 Candidatus Omnitrophota bacterium | reverse complement strand
AAAGAAAGGCCGTATGTCTTTGAGCGGGGTCGTATATCAGCAACCACGTCAAATGCCGAGCCTCTCAGCACGCTGACAAGCTTAGCCTGAGCGCGAGGGGCCATCTGATAATGCAGCCCCCGAAGCACCCCCTTGGAGGATTGACTGCAATTATCCTGGACGAAGCGAGTTTTAATGCCGTGCTTCGCAAAGAGCTTCTCATGATAAGATTCTAGAAAAAACCCGCGCGCATCCCCAAAAATTACGGGTTCGATGAGGACGACGCCCGGAATATTAGTTGGCTGGAACCGCATGCTGCGCTTTTAGAACGTTTTCGAACAACACAGAAAATGCATCCAGCTCTTTGTCCGATATTCCGGGTAAGTGCACGTGACAGACACTTCTTTCTTTGGATTCCAATGCTTCGAGATCTCCCAGCGCCTGCGCCAATTCCAATTCTTTAAAATTATACTTCTCTCCCGGGATCGCAAGCGTTTCCGAGTGCTCCGTCGTCACGAGAATAAAAATGGCGCTGTTGGGTCCGCCTTTATGCAGTTGTCCCGTCGAATGCAGATACCTTGGGCCTATGCCAACGGTCGCCGTTCGTTTTGTATATTCCCGCACCTTCAGGCGCAGTGATTCAAGACATTTTACGACGCTGGGACGTGCCGGCAGGAAAGCAAGAAGTGCCACGTAATCCCCCACCGCCAGGTCCTCAAACACGGATTCCAGCGTACGCTTGGGTGCGGACATCGAAAGCCCCTGCCCCATCTCGATCTTTTTCAATATCCAGGTGGTCTTTTCTTTCGCCGACTGGACGTCCGGCTGGTCAAAGCAGTTGATCTTCATAAGCGAACACGCCACCGCTGTCGCCACTTCCCAACGATAAAACTCTGCCCCCAGGGACGCTCTGTTCTTCATTTTAAGCGTCAAGACAGGATGGCCCGCTTTTGCCAATACTTTTAAGTTCTGGGTCTGCTTTTCATCCGGCAGCTCATCGCAGGAGAGCGCTACAAAAAAGCGGTCTTTGCCGTAGAGTTCGGGCTTAGCCAGCGACTCGCGTACAATCGGGACAACACCCATCTCTTCTTTTCCGGTGCTCTCAGCCACAAGCTGTTCGGCCCAATCGCCAAACGACTCTAGCCCTTCGGGCGTGACAATCGTCAACTTATTCCGGCCGCTCTCAGCCAATACCGCCATCGCGATACCCAGGATCAGCGCGGAGTTTTCCTCAGGCTCTTCCTCCGCTGACGAATGCATCACCATCTCTAAAGCTTTTTTTACGATCTCACTTACGTCGACGCCGATCAGCACCGCCGGCACAAGACCAAAATAAGTCAACACCGAGAAACGTCCGCCCACATCTTCAGGCGTAGAAAAAATACGGCGAAAATGACGCGATTTAGCCAGTTTATCAAGCAGCGTGCCCGGGTCCGTGATGGCTATGAACTGGTGGCCGGTATTCGCATTGACTATTTTTACCTTTTCAAAAAAATATTTAAATGCGGCATTCGGCTCAATGGTGCCCCCTGATTTACTCGAAAGAACAAATACGGTCTTAGCCAAATCTATGGATTTTTCGACATCACTTACACGGGCGGGGTCCGTGCTGTCGAGAATAAGAAGCTCGGGGTAGCCGGGCGCGTTGCCAAAAACATTCTGAAATACTTCTGCGCCCAAAGAACTGCCGCCCATCCCCAGGAGCACGACATGTTTGAAACCTTCTTCCTTGATCTCATTGCCAAAAGCGGTCAACTCGCCCACGCTCTTAACCATTTTTTCCACGGCCTGAAGCCAACCCAGCCTGTTTGTAATCTCATTCTGCTCGGAAACTTTTTTCTTCCACAACGTCGGGTCTTTGGCCCAAAGTCTTTTGATCAGATTGGTTTTATGGCAGCGTACCACCCATTCTTGGATAATTTCATTATAGTCACCCCAAGAAGCGGCGAACGCGTTATTTTTTTGATTTTGAGGCATTGCGTTTGTCTCCTATGGACTTTAAAATTTTACGGTACGAGTCATTAAAAAGTTCAACACCCTGTTTTTCGAGATCCTCTGTCACTTTTTCCAGATTGATCCCGGCACGCGCCAGCTCGCTTAGCGCTTCCATCGCTTTAGGCATGTTATTTTTTAAGCGCGACGCGGGTTTTCCATGATCGCGGAACGCATCCATCGTTGCGGGCGGAATGGTGTCGACGGTATCCGGCCCCATCAATTGCTCAACATAAAGAACATCCGAATAAGCGGGATTTTTTGTTCCGGTGCTGGCCCACAAAGGACGCTGGATCTTGGCTCCCTTGGCTCGCAGCTTCGTGAAACGCTCGGAAGAAAATATTTTTTCAAATTCAGCGTACGCGTGCCTGGAATTAGCGATCGCGATCTGTCCTTTCAACGAAGAAAAACCCCCTTTTTCATCCAACACCTTATCGACCGCGCTGTCGACACGGCTTACGAAGAAACTCGCGACCGATGCGATAGTGTTCACGGGTTTACCCGCAGCCACGCGCTTCTCGAGGCCTGACAGATAGGCGTTCATCACTTCGCGGTAGCGGTTCACTGAAAAAATAAGCGTCACATTCACGTTGATGCCTTCCGAGATAACCTGTTCTATGGCCGGAATACCCTGAGCGGTGGCTGGGATTTTGATCATGACATTGGG
>JAHFFI010000149.1 GCA_023248025.1 Candidatus Omnitrophota bacterium | reverse complement strand
TGTTTGTGCTGGGGCTGATCGTGACGGCCATTTTGGTTGCGCTTTTTATCGGCATCATTCTTTGCACAACTTATTTGATGCAGGTGATGTTCGCACTCGGTTTCACGCTCATGGCTTTCTTGCTGACCATTGCTATCTGTTTTGTGGTGCTTGTGTTTTTAGCCCCTTACATCGTCGTGGTCGATGAGCAAAAAGCTTTAGCAGCTCTCAAAAAGAGCATTGCGACGGTACGGAAAAATCTTCCGGCGATCCTCGGTCTTTCAGGGTTGTTGATCGTGATTGGTTTTGCGGTGGGCCTAGCGCTGGGCGGGATTCGTCTGGGTCTGGATAATGGTCTGGATCCGCAGGGAGTACCCAACAAAGCTATTTTCGCCGTGCTTCAAAGCGTGGCCAGTTCTTATCTCGGCGTGCTCGTGTATGCCGGGTTCATGAGCTTTTACCTGTCTATTCAAAACTCCACTCAAACTCAGTCTTAATTTTTTCAAAGCGAAAGCCCCGGAAGAATATTCCGGGGTTTTTCTTTAATGGACCCGAAAATAGAACTTTTAACGGACGACCTGCTCGTGATCGATGTGCGTAGCCACTGGTTTGAGAAGCTTTGGCTGCTTGTCGCTGCCGCGTCCGCGGGTTTTGCGGCTTACCAATGGTCGCGCGACGCTTCCGCGGTCTACCGGGATAGTTTTATGGGATGTGTGGCTGTCACGCTCATGGGAATCGCGGGTTTTGCGGTGTTGTTTGAAAGATCGCGTTTTAAATTTGACCGGAAAAGCCGCACGTTGGAATGGTCGCGCCGGCGACTTTGGAGCCGTCGTGCGGGGATGGTTGCGTTCGACGCGATCACGCTCGTCAGTGTCAAAAATTCGATGGGTTCCACTCAGACCAACCCCAGCCGCCGCGTGGCAATCCACACCGCAACCGAAGAGATCCCGCTGACGGTTATGTACACAGCAGGTTTGACGGTGCAGCACAACAAATTGGCAAAGCAAATAAGGGAGTTCATCGGAAATACAAGCTCTGACCCGCTAATGGACACGGTACGCGACTGCGTTCGGAAAGGCCAGGTCATGGATGCGATCCGTTTATTGCGCACGGAAAAGAAATTGACGGTGAACGCAGCGAAAAAAATCGTCGAAGGATTGTAAGAATTTATTTTACTTCAGCAAGCCATCCCGTACACAAGAAAAAATCTTTTTCATTAAATTGATTTGAAGAAACTGCTATGGTGATGGAAGAAAGAAGAATCTTCATCGCGATCAGCATACTATCAGTCTAGTTAAATTTTCAGGTCAGGACAACTTTTAAGTTTTCAACGGACCAGGAGGATTTAGCCCGTTGTTTTTTGATGGGTTCGAAGCCAGAAATAAACCAGGGAAGAGAGGCCTGTGATGGCGGCTGGGGCCAGCATTGCGAAGTAACCGATCTTCGAATATAAAAGCACTCCTGCGAAGCCACCCCAAAAAAAGGCTAGCAGAATTCCAAATAATATTTTAAATTTCAATCCTTGTACACGGATTCCTCGCAGCCACTGCCCGGTAAGAGCGCCAAAATCGGTCAGAACGCCCGTCATGTGGGTCGTGCGGACAAGAGTACCGCTATAGGTGCTGACCATTGCATTTTGAAGCCCTGCCGCCATACAAGCCAGATACTCGCCCCAGATCGATTTTTCATTAAAGGCATAGGTTGACCCTATAAGTAGGAGGCATTCCAGCGCCAGCGCCACGCCATAACGCCGACCCATTTTGAGTTGGGCATCCATAATGATTAGACCGCTGAGAACAGAACCACAGAAAAATGAAAGTAAAATGCAAAAAGAAATGAGAGTCCCGTTATTATTGCCGTAGGCGATATTCATCGACAAGTGAGTGAATATTCCGGTGACATGAGTGGCGGCCTGCTGAGCAAAGCTTAGAAATGCGATCGAGTTGATGATGCCTGCCGAGAAAGCCAAGATAACTCCGCCAAACCATATCCATTTGGGCAATCGATTGATCATTCAGGCAGTTTATCAAATCGGGAGCTCTAAAGCACTGAGTGTTACTAAAGCAGCTAGCCCTCAATCTTAAGGGGTAGTCTTGTTTAGTTCTTGATCACGTGCAGACGGCTTTTACGGACGAGCTGAAAACCTTTTTTTCCACGGAAATATTCGTCCACCGCTCGCTGGCATTCTTCTTTGGTTTTGTAATCATCGATGATCAGATGGCCGCCAGCAACCAGCCGCGGGGATAGGCGTTCAAGCAAAACTTTCATTGACTCATATTCACCGCAGTCCACGTGAGCCAAGGCAAGTGGCCCCTCTCGGGATATTGTTTCCAATTCTCCACGGGAGAGATCGTAGACCGAAAAAGACCGGGCGCGATATTTGGCTTTTTCAATCACCATAGAAGCGCCGCGAGATCCACGTCCTACCTCAAGAAAATCGCCTTCAACGCCGTCGAATTCGATATCCATCACGGTCTGTGCCAGCTCGCAGAGCGCGGCTTGGTTGAGGGAGGTGAGACCCTGCGCCGTGACCGTTTTGATTACGCGAAATATCTCTGGCTGTCTGACAGAAAAACGGTGGACTAGTAAGGCGCCTGAAACTTTGTTTAAGCGGCCGCCGGAAGCCTTATTAAAACTTTCGTAGTCGCGCATTTTTCAAACCCCGATATCCTCATGCCAGAGT
>JAHFFI010000007.1 GCA_023248025.1 Candidatus Omnitrophota bacterium | reverse complement strand
TTGTATTTTCCAAGAGCATCCGTATTGGCGGAGACGAAATGGACGAAGCCATCGTCGAACATGTGAAAAAAACTTATAATCTGATGATCGGTGAAAGAACGGCCGAAGAAATTAAAATTAAGATTGGCTCCGCTTATCCTCTCGAAGAAGAGCTTTCGATGGAGATCCGAGGCCGCGATCTTGTGTCCGGTCTTCCCAAGATGGTGACCATAACGTCCGAAGAAGTGCGTGAAGCGTTAGCCGAACCCATTCAGTACATCATAGAAGCTGTTCGTGTGACGCTCGAGCGCACGTCACCCGAGCTTTGCGCGGACCTGATAGACCGCGGCATCGTGATGGCGGGAGGAAGCTCACTTTTAAGAGGGCTCGATAAATTAATCTCTGAAGAAACCGGTCTACCGGTGCACGTGGCCGAGAATCCGCTCACAGCGGTGGCGATGGGCACTGGCAAGATCTTGAGCGAGCTTCATTACCTGAAACGTGTCACGGTTTCAGCCAACCGTACCATCGAAAGTTAACTATTTAACGAAAGCTCAGTAGCACACCAATGTGAGAACAAGCCGCATTTTTTTTGTTATTATTTTTTTTGTTTTCCTCTTCATAGCCCTGCCCGTCTCTCGTCATTCCGAATTCCGAAGCGCTTTTTTTTCATTTTTCACGTCTCCGCTTAAATTTTCGGGAGGCATTGCGTCCTTTGGTCGTGACCTGTGGAGTTTTCGGATAAACTCTTCCGAAGTGGCAAGACTTAAAAATTCTATCTCAACTATCCGATTCAATCAGTTTGAAAGCAATGAGCTTTATCTTGAAAATGTGCGACTGACAAGACTACTCGAGTTACGCCAGCGTATGCCCGCGAACCTCAAGCGCAACATCGCCGCGCGTGTCATTGCGCGATCTCCTTCGACTTGGAACCGTGTATTTTTAATCGATCGCGGGTCCCGGCACGGTATTCGGGATAACATGCTGGTATTGGCCGACAGTTCTATCATCGGAAAGATCACCGAGGTCGGGTCCTCGGCCTCCAAAGTAATGCTGATCACCGACCCCAATTCCAAGATAGGTACGCTGATCCAGCGCACGAGACACGGCGGCATCCTTTTTGGTACGGTTTCCGGAGCATGCCGTATGAAATATATTTCGATAGATGCAGATATAAAGGAGGGGGACATTGTGGAAACTGCCGGATTCGGCGGATTTTTCCCAAAAGGCCTGCTCGTGGGTACGGTTTGGAAGATACACAAAGAACCCGGGCAGATCTATCAGGTCGCCGAAGTGAAGCCTTTTGCGGACCTGAATCGCATTGAGGAGGTGCTTTGTGTTATCTAGTTCCAGGACGGCCGCTTTTTTTTGGACATTCATCGCGTTCATGCTTCAAAATGCAGCGGTCTGGGTTTTCCCTGAACGCGTACCGCAGCTTTTACTTTTGAACGTGATATTTTACGGGTTTATCGAAGGCGCCTCGTTCGGATTTATTCTGGGTTTGTTCGCGGGGATTCTTATGGAAATATTCGGCACGGGCCGGCTCGGGCTGGATATTTTTTTATCAGGAGGGTTGGGATTTTTTTCGGGACTTTTGTCTTCCAAGATTTTTCCGGAAAGCTTTTTTACAAAGGTTTTTTTCCCAAGCGCAGCATTATTTCTATTTTGCCTTCTTCACATAGCGGCGTCTCTTGGGGGACCGGGCGGTCAGGAGATATCGGTAAGCGAATGGTTTGGAGAAGCATGGAAAAGTGCGCACCCTTTTTTAACGGCGGTCTTAGCGCCATTCTTTTTTGAATTCTTAGGAAAAGTTTCTTTTGTAAGAAAAACTCGGAGAGTTTATTGGGTATGAAACCCAATCGGCTCCTCGTCGCCCTATCTTGCGCGTACCTTATTTTGGCCGCATATCTTGCGTACATGCAGATAGGCCGCGCTGATTATTATATTTCACTCTCCGAAAAAAATCGTATCCGCATCTTGTACCTTGAAGCACCACGCGGCCGGATATTGGATCGACGTGGTGACCCCATGGCCACAAGCCGTCTGAGCTTCAATTGCTCCGTGGTACCGCACGAGGCAAAAAAAACGATTGCGCAAAGCTGTCTTATCGTGGCGGGAATTCTCAATGAAGACCCGAAAGAGCTGGAAGAGCGCTACTATAAAAGAAAGCCAGGCGCTTTCAATACCGTGCTTCTTGCCGAGGATATCGATCCTGAAAAAGCAATGCGCATCGAAGAGCGCATCGATGATTTGCCTGGATTCATGATAGAAACGCGCCCTCAGCGAGAATACATGCACGGGGAATCCGTCGCGCATTTAGTGGGTTACATCGGTCCCATGATTCAGGATGAACTTGATTCACTGGATTCGTACGGTTACCGCCGCGCAGACTGGATCGGGCGTGAAGGCATTGAAAAATCTTATGAAAGTTATTTGCGCGGACAATCGGGCGGTCTTCAGATTGAAGTGGATAACCGAGGGCGCCTTGTAAAAGTGATGGGAGTCAAAGAGCCCGAGGACGGGAAAGACATTCAGCTCACTATCGATTCCAGGCTGCAAGCGTTCGCCCAGGAGCTGCTCAAAGACCAGAAAGGCGCAGTTATCGTGATGGATCTAAATGACGGAGGCATTCTTTCTATCAATAGTGCGCCGTCGTTCGACCCAAATCTATTCGCATCGACACGTGGTCGTAGGGACGTGGGCAAATATTTGAAAGGAAGACAATCACCGATGGTGAATCGTGGCCTGCGAGGGCAGTACCCGCCGGGCTCTATTTTTAAGATTGTGACTACACTCGCCGCCATGGAGCAAAAAAAGGTGAATCTTTTTTCATCGTTTACTTGTCAGGGGTACTGGGCGATAGGCAATCGGCGTTTTAAGTGCTGGAAAACAGAAGGACACGGTCCTCAGATTTTGACAGAGGCGATAGCGCATTCCTGTGATGTATTTTTTTACAGGACGGGGCTACTTGCCGGCGCGGACGCGATCGCGCAAATGGCGCTGCGTTTCGGATTGGGGCTGCCAACCGGCATTGATCTTCCTGAAGAAAGAAAAGGGTTTGTCCCCACTAAGGAATGGAAAAAAAGAACACGACACGAAGTCTGGTACGAAGGTGAAACCGCCAATTTTGCCATCGGGCAAGGCTATTTGCAGATGACCCCCATTCAGGCTCTCACGATGGCGGCGGGCATTGCTACTGGCGGAGAACTTTTGAAGCCCCATGTTATTGATAAAATTTCTGGTGTCACCGTGGCAGAACGACACGCCAAATCTCTTTCGTTGGCAAAGAAGTACGTGGACGCCGTGAAGGAAGGAATGGACCAGGCGGTTAATTCGGACACGGGTACGGGACGGTTGGCACGTGTCAAGGGACTCGGTATCGCGGGAAAAACGGGAACGGCTCAATCAGGGCAGGAGGAAGATCATGCCTGGTTCGTGGGGTATGCTCCCAAGAATCACCCGCGTTACGCCACGGTGGTTTTTATTGAACACGGTGGGCATGGGGGTGTTGCGGCGGCAAAAGTCGCGGGCGCTCTATTTGGTTGGCTCAAAGAGAATACTTATTTATGAGGCGAAAGGTTCCTTATTTCCGTCGAATGGACAAATGGCTTTTTCTCGCACCGGTTGCAATATTTTTGATCGGAATTTTGAGTATCTACAGCGCCTCTTTTAAGTCTAACCAGCCTTTCGATCAAACACTGGCGTTGAAACAGATGCTTTGGATGGGGATGGGCATCCTCATGGTTTTTTTGGTCATTCGTTTTGACTATTTTAAGCTGCAGGATTTCGGATGGCCACTTTATGCGGTTAGTTTTTTATTGCTCGGTGGTGTTTTTTTTATGTCGGCGCGTCTGGGCGCGCACCGCTGGATCAATCTAGGCGGATTCAATCTGCAGCCGTCAGAATTGGCCAAACTTTCCGTCATGTTGGTTTTGAGCCGTTTTTTTGCCAATAATCGCATCGAATACGCGTCACTGGGTAAACGTCTTTTACCCTTCGTGATCGTGGGTATTCCTTTTCTTTTGATTCTAAAAGAACCGGATCTGGGTACGGCGCTTATGCTTTTACCATCCTTATTGGCCATGTTGTATCTGTGGGGATTTTCCAAGAAAGATTTTATGATTCTCCTTTTCTTGGGCGCTCTACTTTCGCCGGCGTTGTTTTTCTTTCTCAAAGATTATCAAAAAGCGCGGCTGATGGTTTTCATGAATCCTAATGCTGACCCATTAGGCGCCGGTTACACCATCATCCAATCCAAGATCGCTATCGGCTCCGGCGGATTTCTTGGAAAAGGTTTCATGGGAGGTACCCAGAACCAGCTCAACTTCGTGCCAGAGCGCCACACTGATTTTATTTTTGCGGTGATAGGGGAAGAGGGAGGGTTCGTGATCGGTTTACTCGTCATGGCGCTATTTTGGTTTGTCGTAAAAAAAGGTTATTCCATTTGCGCGCAAACTCCGGATCGTTTCGGAAGTCAGCTTGCTTGTGGTATTACGACGCTGATTGGTACACAGGCAGTCGTTAATTTCGGAATGACCATGGGGCTACTTCCCGTCGTGGGGGTGCCCCTACCCCTCGTGAGTTATGGCGGCACGTCTGTGCTCGTGACCATGTTGCTCATTGGCCTCCTCCTGAATATAAAAATTCATAGACCGCTTTTCTAGAATAATATTAAAAATATATATATCCTATTATAAATAATAGAGTTATGTACATTAATATACACGTTGATGCAAATAATAATTGACTCTATTGACTATATTTAATTTATAGTATATTATTTTAATCAAGAAAGGACAATAATAACATGCCTATCTTACACAGCGTTGCTTTTATGCCTACTAAGTTAAGGTATAAACTGGCGGTCGCTTTTGCCCTTATGTCCGTACTGCCCATGCTGGCAGGTGTTTATGTGGCCTCGCTACTCATTAAACTTCCGCTTGATAAAAATCCGCAGAATATGGCGACGTTAAGCCTCGTGCTCTTAGTGAGTTTTACGCTCGCACTCTTGGGTTATCGCATTACGCATCAAATGGTGATGCCGCTGGTGAAGGCCGCAGACCTTGCCCGCAACATCGCTCAAGGAAAGCACGCGATGGCTCAGCCCACCGGCGCAGAGGGATCGGAAGAGCTCGAGGACCTGTCGCGAAGCCTGAATGAGATCTCTAGAAATGCCAGACAACTTTTGGAAAAAGTAGAAAAACTTTCGCAGAAGGATAAATTAACAGGACTTTACACCGTTTCTTACATACGGGAACGTTTAAAAGAAGAGATCGAGCGTGCGGCCCACAATGAAAGGCCGTGTTCGTTTGTGTATTTAATAATCAACGGATTTGATGTGTATGCGGTTCAGGCCGGACAGGCGGCATCGGAAGAAACACTTAAAGCTATCGCCCAGACACTGAGCAAACATTTAACGGAATATGACCGCGCGGCACATATTTCGAGGGATGAATTTGCACTTATTTTCCCAGGCAAGAACAAGAAAAAAACTATCGAGTTGGCCCAAGAGATCATTTCTGAAATCAAAAAAATGCCTTTTATGCTGGAGTCGCAGCGCTATGGGTTCGATGCGGGACTCTCGGTGGGCGTCAGCGAAAATCCTATAGATGGCGCCACATCGGATGATCTTTATATCAAAGCCGTAGACCGCGCGACGGCCATGAAGTCTAAGGGCGGCGGCACAGGCGTAGAATCGTTTCACTAAACAGGAGACTCATAAATGGGCACGACATTCACAAATTTAAAAGATATTCTAGCGCTGGCGATCTCAAAACGCGCCTCTGATATTCATATCGGCGACAATGTTTGTCCGTCGATACGTGTGGACGGAGAGCTTATTTATATTTCTGACGTGCCATTTAACTATGATCAGGTCATCAAGATGCTGAAAGAGAACCTGTCGGACGAAAGACTTGAGTTCTTTGCGAAAGAAAGGGAGCTCGATTACTCGTTCGGTCTAGCGGGACTAGGTCGTTTTCGCGTCAACTTGGCATTTCAACGTTCGAGCATCAGCTGCTCGATTCGTGCTCTACCGTTCGCACCTATGAGCTTCGATCAGATAGGGTTTCCGGGCACGGTGGCGCAGTCGCTTTGTGAACGCCCCAGTGGACTCATTCTTGTCACCGGACCGACGGGCAGCGGCAAAACGACGACGCTGGCTGCCATGATCAACCACATTAACGATACGCAGAACTGTCACATCGTCACCGTTGAAGACCCGATCGAATTTCTTTTCACGAATAAAAAATCCCTGATCAATCAGCGTGAAGTGGGCTCAGATACACTTTCGTTTAATCAAGCTCTGAAACACGTGCTTCGTCAGGATCCCGACGTAATACTGATCGGTGAAATGCGCGATCTGGAGACTATCGAGATCGCGCTGACCGTTGCGGAAACCGGGCATTTGGTTTTCGCGACGCTACATACGCCGGATGCCGTTCAGTCGGTGAACCGCGTTATTGACGTTTTTCCGGCGCACCAGCAACAACAGGTGCGAGTGCAGTTGTCTTTCGTTCTGCAGGCGGTTGTTTCGCAGCAGCTGGTGCCTCGTATCGGCGAAGGTCTGGCGTTGGCGCCCGAAATTCTTTTGGCAACACCGGCGGTAAGAACGCTGATCCGCGATTCCAAATCGCATCAGATCTATTCTGCGATTCAGATGGGACAGAAGGACGGCATGCGCACGCTCAATATGAGTCTCTCAGAACTTGTGAAGCGAAATAAAATTTCAATGGAAGCGGCCGTTTCTCGGTCGATGGATGTGCCTGAACTGGAACGCTTGGTCGGAGTATCGACAGTGAGAAAATGAAAAAAATAATTCCAAAACAATTGGGTGAACTTTTGATCAGTTGCAAAATCATCACCCTTGAACATTTGGAAGAAGCTTTGAAGGTTCAGAAAGAAAAGGGCGGGCTGATAGGACAGGTTCTGGTATCCATGGGTGTGACAACAGAGGATGCTATCGCCCAGGCGCTGACAGCGCAATATGGTTTCCCCTATTTGCCGCTGGGCGGTTACGATGTCGACCCGGAAGTAGCCAAGCTCGTGCCTGAAAATGTGGCGCGACAATATTGTCTCATCGCGGTGGACCGCGTGGGAAATCTTTTGACGGTCGCGATGGCTAATCCGCTGAACCAACAGGCGGTGGAGGACGTGGAAATGATTACGCACCTGAAGATACAAGTTTTTGTCACCACGTCGACGGACGTGAGTGAGAGTATTAAGCGTAGTTACAAGGCGGGGTAATCATGCGTTCGGCACTCAGACAAAGAATCGGCGAAGTTCTGATCCAAAAAAAACTTGTCAAAGCTACACAAGTAGAAGAAGCGCTCAAGATCCAGAAGGACACCAAAGAAAGGATCGGTGAGATCCTCGTGAGGCTGGGCCATATCTCACGAGAGAGCCTTCTTGAAGTTTTAAGCGTGGAACTGGGCCTGCCGATAGCGAATCTTTCCAAAATAAAGATTCCGGCCGAAGTGATCGAGGCCGTGCCGAAACGAATGGCTGAGACCTACGGTCTTATTCCTCTCGCCGTCGCAGGTAAGTCAATTACTTTGGCGATGACCAATCCTATGGATGTGCATGCCCTCGATGATATTCGCAGGTTGACGGGGCTGGAAATAAGGCCGATGCTTGCCGGAGAGAAAGAAATAAAGGAAGCTATCGAGCAGTATTACGGCGAGAATCTCGGCCAGACCATGCAGGATGTAATGAAAGACATCGAAGAGGATGGTAAGCTCGAGCTTCAGGATGCCAGCGCCGCCGCTGAAGGCTCAGCACAGGACCTTCTGCGTCTCACTCAGGAAGAACCGGTTGTAAAACTCACCAACTCTATTTTATCCGAGGGCATTAAACGGCGCTCGAGCGATATTTTTATCGAGCCTGAAGAGAAAAATCTCCGCGTAAGATTCCGTGTGGACGGACTTTTACAGGAAGGGTTGATGACTATGCGTGCGCTTCATCCCGGACTTGTCTCGCGCATCAAAGTGATGTCGAACCTCGATATTGCGGAGCACCGCATCCCGCAGGATGGACGTTTCAAGATCAAAGTGAATAACAAAGAAGTCGATTTTCGTGTGTCCGTACTTCCCAGTTATTTTGGCGAAAAAGTGGTGCTGCGTATTTTGGACAAAAGTCAGGCGATTCTTGACATCGAGAAACTCGGCTTTGAGCCCGAACCGCTTGAAGCATTGAAAAAAGCCGCCGGCCATCCTCACGGCATGATACTCGTGTGTGGTCCGACCGGCGCGGGAAAGACAACGACACTTTACTCCGTCTTGAAACTTATCGACAGTCCGGAAAAAAATATCGTTACCGTGGAAGACCCGGTGGAATTTCAGATCGACGGCATCAATCAGGTAGCCATCCGTGCGGAAGTGGATCTGACATTTGCCGCGGCTCTGAGGTCTATTTTACGTCAGGACCCAAACGTCATCATGGTGGGTGAAATCCGCGATTCGGAAACGGCGGACGTCGCGATCAAAGCCGCTTTGACGGGTCATTTGGTCTTAAGCACACTTCACGCGACCACCGCCGTGGGCGCACTCACGCGTTTTATCAATATGGGCGTCGAACCTTTTCTTATTACCTCAAGTGTTTTAATGACCGGTTCCCAAAGACTCGTGCGTCGCATTTGCACAAAATGCAAAGAGCCCTATGAACCGTCAAAAGAATTAATTCAACAATTGGGAATACCGTCTAAACAGCTGCCTTCGGGCAAAGTGCTTTTTTACCGAGGCAAAGGTTGTGATATCTGCAGCCATAAAGGCTATGCAGGCCGGGCGGTGCTGCTCGAAGCATTGACGCTTTCGCCCAAGATCAAGGAGCTTATCTTAAAAGGCGCGCAGGAATACGAAATAAAAGCCCAGGGCCGTAAAGAAGGTATGAAAACCCTGCGCGATAACGGCAACTCAAAGATTTTGGCCGGGGTGACGACTCCCGAAGAAGTTATGCGAGTGACTGTGCGCGACGAGGACTTATGAGAAATTTAAGTGAACGCATCATTGAAGTACTCAAAGAATCTAAACGTGTTAGCGAGCAGGACATCGTAAAAGCTCTAGCGATCTACGCTAAAGAAGAGGGTGGTAAACTTCGGGATGTATTGGTGCGAATGGGGCTGATTAGCGAAAAAGAACTTTTGTCACTTGTGAGCGCTGAGTTAAAAGTACCCTTTCTAAATCTTACGAAGTATAAGATAAATACAGAGCTTGGGCATCTGATCCCGGAAAAAATTGCGCGCAAGCACCAGATCGTGCCGATCTCCAGGATCGGCGATACCTTGACCGTCGCGATGTCGGACCCCTTTAATGTTATCGCCACCGATGACATCGCTATTCTTACAAAACTCAAAGTAAAATGCGTAGTGAGCACGGACAACGACATAAAAGAGCAATTGGATAAAATCTATTCTTCAGACGAAGACATGAATGTGATCGCTAAGCTAGCCGGTTCCGGTGATTCTGTGGAGATAGTGAAGAACGAGGACGATCTGGACACGGCGCACGACGTAACCTCACAAAGCGACGAAGCGCCGATCATCCGCATGGTGGACCTTCTTTTGCGTGAGGCGCTTAAAACACGAGCAAGCGACATCCATATCGAACCTTTTGAGGACCGTGTGCGCGTACGGTACCGTATTGACGGAACGCTGCGCGAATTACTGACCATTCCAAAAAAAAGTCAGAACGCCATTCTTACCCGTCTTAAGATCATGTCGCGTTTGGACATCACCGAGAACCGTCTCCCGCAGGACGGCCGCTTCAAGATCCATCTTAAGGAAAAAGAAGTAGATTTCCGTGTGTCGGTACTACCGGTGCATTTCGGAAGCAAGGTCGTCATGCGTATCCTCGATAAGAGCTCGCTCAGTATAGGTCTGGACAAACTTGGATTTTTGCCCGAAACGCTGTCGGCTTTCAAAGAAGCGGTTGAGAAGCCGTTCGGCATGATACTCATCACAGGTCCTACCGGCAGTGGAAAATCAACAACACTTTACTCGATACTGAACCAGCTCAACACACCGGACAAAAATATGATCACGATAGAGGACCCCATTGAATACCAGGTTCGCGGTATCACACAGATTCAGACGCGTTCCGAGATCGGCTTTAGCTTCGCCAACGGGCTGCGGGCCATATTGAGGCAAAGTCCCGACGTTGTCATGGTCGGCGAGATACGAGACTCAGAAACCGCAGATATCGCTATCAAAGCGTCGCTTACCGGACAATTGGTCTTAAGTACGCTTCATACGAATGACGCAGCGGGTGCTATGACGAGGCTTGTGGATATGAAGATCGAGCCGTTCCTCATCGCGTCGAGCGTGATCTTGGTAGCCGCACAAAGACTTTGCCGAAAAGTGTGCTCGAACTGCCGCGAACAAATAGAAGTTCCTAAGACGGTTTTTGACCGTCTTGGCATAGACATCCAGAGATTTGCTCCGGAAATAACTAACAAAGTTTTTTATAAAGGCAAGGGCTGCGACAAATGCGTTAAGACCGGTTATTTTGGCCGCATGGGTATTTTGGAAACGCTGCTCGTTGACGATACCATTCGCGATCTTGTCCTGAAACGCTCATCTTCTTTTGCGATCAAAGAGTATGCCATAAAAAAAGGAATGGCAACGCTGCGCGAGGATGCGTTGAAAAAAGTTTGTTTAGGAATGACCACTTTGGACGAAATTCTACGCGTCACGTCGGAGGAATAAAATGCCTAATTTTCGTTATCAAGCAAAAGACCGCACAGGCAAATCAATGGCGGGTGTTATTGAGGCGAGTGACAGCAAGGCTGCGGCGGACGTCCTGAGAAAGCAGGATCTCATCATTATTGCCGTCAATCCTGAAAAGTCCAGGACGGCAACGTTGGGCAAGCCGAGAAAAGGCGGCGGCAAAGTGAAGCTCACCGAGCTCGTCATGTTCTCTCGCCAGATCGCGACCATGATCGACAGCGGCATCCCGCTTATGCAGTCTTTGGAAATTTTGTCCGAGCAGATCGAGAACAAAAGTTTCAAGACGACCGTATCCGAGCTTAAAAAAAGCGTCGCAACAGGATCTAGTTTTTACGAAGCACTGGCAAAACACCCGAGGACGTTCAACCCACTTTTTATCAATATGGCCAAAGCCGGCGAATCGAGCGGCGCTTTGGACGATATCATGGATCGCTTGGCATCCTATCTTGAAAAGACGGATTCATTGATACGCAAGGTGAAATCAGCGATGATTTACCCCATCGTGGTGTCGTCGATGGCATTTATAATTACCATGCTCATGATGTTGAAGGTCGTCCCGGTCTTCAAAGACATGTTCAATGATTTCGGAGGCAAACTGCCCTTGCCTACACAAATTCTCATCGCAATCAGTGACGCGCTCACCAAATATTTTGTCATTTGGTTCTCACTTATGGTCGGAGGCATTATTCTTTTTATTCAGTTCATACGCACTCAAAAAGGAGCCATGGTTTTTGACCGATTTAAATTGAGAGTTCCTATTTTTGGGATGATCATCCGAAAGGTCGCTGTGAGCAAGTTTTCCCGCACCTTGGCAACGCTGGTGAAAAGCGGCGTTCCTATATTATCGGCGCTTGAGATCGTGGGAAAAACCGCCGGGAATAAGGTTGTCGAGCAGGCAGTCGAAAAAGTGAGAAACAGCATCCGGGAAGGGGAGAGCATTTCCGAGCCCTTGATGCGGAGCGGGGTTTTTCCGCCGATGGTGGTTCGCATGATTGCGGTGGGTGAGCAAACGGGTGAATTAGAAAAAATGTTGAGTAAGATAGCTGATTTTTACGATGACCAGGTGGATGCGTCTGTTTCAGGCCTAACCAGTCTCATAGAGCCGCTTATTATTGCTTTCCTAGGTATCGTGATCGGCGGCATTGTCATTTGTATGTTTATGCCGCTATTTGCACTATCCTCTTTGGTGAGTGCATAAAGACCAAAAAGGTGGTTGACAGAATAAGTAAGTTGTGCTATCCTTTGATTAAGGATATAGTGTTCTGATAAGGAATAATAAATTAACCATAAGGAGTCAAGCAATGATAATCCGTAAAAATACCAAAGGTTTTACCCTCGTTGAAATCATGATCGTTGTGGCGATCATAGGTCTCTTAGCCGCGATCGCGGTACCGAACTTTGTGCAGGCTCGTACACAGACACGCAAAAATGCCTGTGTCAATAACCTGCGCCAGATAGACCAAGCGAAGCAGACATGGGCCATCGACAACAATAAGTCCGACACGGATACACCGGTTGCAACGGATGTTGATACGTATCTTAAAGGAACGACAGCGGCTGTGTGGTGTCCGCTGGATGATCTGAAGGCCTTCGGTAGCAGCTACACAATCGGTGATATGCAGACGATACCTGTTTGCCAGAAAGACGCAGTTAACCACAAGATAGGGTAATTATTCTTTTCCCCAAAGGATCCCAGAACCCTGGGACCCTTTGGGGAATAATTTGTGGGAAGGCCTTTGATAGCGATATCAAAGGCCTGCTTCTTTTGAAGCGTTTTTCTATTAACGGCAAACGAGGTACATATGTCATTACACCGATCTAAGCGAGACGGCTTCACGCTTGTCGAGATCATGGTTGTGGTTGCGATCATTGGGTTACTGGCGGCGATTGCAGTCCCAAATTTCGTCAAGCACCGCGCGACTGCCCGAGCTAAAATTTGCATCAATAATCTTCGTATATTGGACGCCGCAAAGGACCAATATGCCATCGATAACGGTAAGGACGTAGGGGATTTGCCTTCGGCGGCGAATCTTGATCCGTACGTCAAAGGCAATACGGCTATGATGATCTGTCCTCTTGATGACCAGAAGACATTTACCACAAGCTACAGCATCAATAACATCGGTGTTGCTGCCGTCTGTCTGAAAGACCCAGTGCTGCACAAACCTTAACTTTTGACAAGATCGCTCTGTTGTAATATAATTTATTTGTGTTTAATTACTTTTAATTAATATTTATTAATTGTCGGGGTCTTTTGAAATCTAAAACCACCGTCTCTTTAGGTCTGGATATTGGCAGTTATGCAGTCAAGTGTGTGGAGATCACGCAGAGAGGTCAAAGCGTCGAACTCCATCGTGTGATCATCTTGCCGGTGTCGGACCCTTCCCCGGAAACCCTGCGTAAGATACTCAAATCGCTTTTAGAAGGTTTTCCGATACCTCCCAAAAATATCCGCATAGCCGTTTCCGGCCCCAATGTGTTGACGCGCCGTATTTCGCTTCCATCCATGACGCCCGCGGAGCTTAAAAGCGCCATCCGTTTCGAAGCCGAGCGTCATATTCCGTTTTCTATTGATGACTGCGTTCTGGATTTTCAGATTCTCAATACCAGCGCGGATAAAAAATTCATGAATGTGATGTTGGTTGCGGCCAAACGAGACCTCATTCTTCAGCGGGTGAAATTACTGGAAGATCTGGGGCTTTACCCCCGCATTATCGATGTTGATATTTTTTGCCTCATTAATGCCTTTCAGATGCTCAGCGCTGACGATATGGACAGGAAAACCGTGGGAATTCTTAATATTGGTCACCGAGTGAGTTCCTTTGCCATTGTGCAGGACTCCCAGCCCTTTTTTGTGCGCGATGTCCCACTCGGAGGCATCGGCGTCACGAAAGCGCTTATGGAATCAACCGGCACGACCGAGTCTGCTGCCGATGAGCTCAAGATACAAAAATCTCCGGAAAGTGCCGAAATGCTAAAAGAGGCTTCACAAAAAGGTTTCGAGCCGTTAGCGGAAGAGCTGCATCATTCCATCGATTATTTCGAAAACGAAACGGGTGAGGAGCTTAAGACAATTTGGATGAGTGGAGGCGGCGCATTGTCGTTGGGTGCGGCAGAAATTTTTTCGGAAGAATTGGGTAAAAATGTATCCCTTTGGGACAACACAAAAAAAATGGAAGTGCTGGGACAGTTGGACGCCCAGTATTTATCGCAAAATTCACCGCTTTTGAACGTGGCGCTCGGCATGGTGCTGCGCGGCGCCGGAAAATCCAAATGATAGAAATTAATTTACTGCCGGATGAATTTCGCAAAAAAGAGACCGTGAAGCTCATGCTTCCCGAGATCCCACTTTTAAAAATATTGCCCATCGTGGTGGCAGTTTTTATGGCACTGCTCCTGATCTTTGTTTTAGTCGCGGTGGTCCAGTGGGTTCAATTCTCGGCTGTTACAGCCGAGATGGCGGGTCTTTCCAAGCAGCACGCGGAAATGATTAAGCAAAAGAACGAGACCACCGAGACTGCAAAAAAATTACAGCAGCTGGAGACGATGGCGGGCCGCAAATTTTTCTGGTGGAGTCTTATGAATGCGCTTTCGGACTCGGTAACCAAAGGAATCTGGCTCAGGGAATTGGCCGTCGTGGAAATGACGCCCCCCGCCGTGGCGGCTCCCAAAACTTCCGCTGCCAATAGCGTGAAACCGCCACCGCCCACAAAAGCTTGGTTCTTGAAGCTGGATGGAAGCACCGTGGCTCAAGGGCAGGAGACGGCTTATGTCGGCAAATTCATAAAAGAGCTAAAAGACAATAAAGCACTCTCCGGATTATTCGAGGGTGTCGAACTTGCGGATATGAATCAGAGAAAGATCCGAGAATACGACGTGTATGATTTTGTTTTGCTGTGTAAATTTAAAAAAGAACTCATGGGCAAATCATGAAAATACCTACGATGCCCGCGCAGATCAAAAATACGGTCAATAAAGCGGCCGATTTCGTCAACTCCCGTAACCCGCGGGAAAAAACGATGATAATAGTGCTGGCCGTGGCGGGGTTTCTGACCGTTTATTATTTCGTCATGAGTTGGGCCGTCTCCAGTGTTTTCATGACGACGGGTCCCAGACTGGCCGAAGCGGGCAGACAGTTGTCCGAGATCAAGGCGGATGCGAAGAACAAGCCTGCAATAGAAAAGAAATGGACCGACGCTAAAGCGCGTTTTGCTAAGCTTGAGAGCAGTTTTGTTTCGATCAATGGCGTGCCGGCCCTGTTGGAAAATCTTTCCAAACTGGCGCAGGAATCCGGCGTGCGCATTTTATCGCTTAAACCTTCGGATAGCGGAGTCTATGAGGGTTCTTATCAGCGCATCCCTATCAAGATAACGGCTATGGCCAGCACCCATGAACTGGGCATGCTGTTGTCTCAACTCGAACAGGATGCCACTTTTTTTAGAGTGACGGATCTTAAAATTACCGCTAACCCACTGGAAACGAGACGACACGGTATAGAACTTTCCATAGAGACGTATCGAAGGACTAAATAAATGCAAAAAAAACGCAGCTTTTTGTGGATTCTTTGGTTGGCTTTTGGTATGATTCTCTCGTGCACGTCAATGCTTTTTGCGGGTGATTTAGTTCAGTACAACCCTCATGGCAAACGAGATCCATTTACGCCGCTAGTTACGATGACGATGCGTGAAGCGCCGGGTCTCGTTGGTGTGGAGACAGCGGAGGAATTGACGGTTGAAGGCATCGTTTACGACTTAAAAAAAGGCTCCATCGTTATTATCAATGGATCGGTCTTAAGGGAAGGCGACGAACTGGGGGCGGTGAAGGTCCTGAAAATAAAATCGAAGGGTGTCTTGGTTACGATAAACGGCGTAGAGGCCTACAAAGAAATGTATCAGAGTGAGCAGGGGCAGGAGAAAACATTATGAAGCGGGTTTGCTTTCTCATTATTGCTAGCCTCAGTCTATGCTTAGCCGCGTTTGCCGAGAACGACGCTTCGCCCGATGCGCAGACCGCTTCGACGACTCCTGCGGCGACGACTGAAAATACTCCAGCGGTATCAGCGCCTGTTTCGGATGAAGCAGCGCCTATCGCTCAGACTTCCGCAGAACCTGAAACAACACCCGGTAATGTGACGGTCGATTTTAAAGACGCCGACATACAAAATGTGCTGCGCATCCTTTCCTATAAATCCGGGGTGAATATTGTCGCAGGTAAGGACGTAACCGGAAGTGTTACGATCCGCCTCGTGAATGTTCCTTGGGAAAAGGCATTGGATGTGGTTTTGAAAACGTACGGTTATGCGTATGATCGTGACGACAACATCATTCGTGTGACTACGCTTGAGAATCTCAAGCGCGAAGATCTTTCCACGGAAGTATACACACTCGATTACGCGCAAGCGGCGGATGTGGACAAATCCGTGAAGGATGTATTAAGCGATAGAGGCAAGTCACGGGCCGACAGCCGTTCCAATACGCTGATTGTGACGGATATGCCAACGACTTTGCAGAACGTCAATAAGGTGGTAAAGCGTCTGGATGCACAGACGCCGCAGGTTTTGATTCAGTCCAAAGTGGTTGAGATCACATTGGGCAAATCCGATAAGCTTGGGATCAAATGGAATGCCCGCGCGGCCATAAACGGCTCCGCGAGGCCGACGACCTTGCCCTTTCCGGCAACTCGCCGCGGGTTTCTGCATGGCTACTTGCCGGATGGACGTGCGCCGCAGGACACAGAAAGCAGTGTGGGAACTTCAAGCTCCACTTCTACGACGACAGTCCGGGACTTTCCGTCGCGTGGCAATCAGCCCACATTCCCAGTGTCCGACAAAGATGAGTTTACGTTTGGATCACTGGATTTTACCCAGTTCCAGGCGGTGTTGGAGCTTATTCAGCAGGATAATGACGCCAAGGTGCTTTCCGAGCCTCATGTAGTGACGCTCAATAATCAGGAAGCAAAGATCTTGGTGGGTGAGGTGATAGCCATTCCGACGTTCGAGAGAAATTCGACGACAGGCCGGATGGAGATTACCGGTTATCGGGACAGGGATCTAGGCATACGGCTCTCCGTGACACCTCAGATCAATGTTCAAAATGAAATTGTAGTGACCGTATACCCGCAAATTACCAATCTCATAGGATATGACGATCTGACTACGGACATACGCGCCCCCCGTTTCTCTACACGCGAAGCCAAAACTCAGGTGCGTATTAAGAGCGGTCAGACCATTGCCATTGGAGGATTAATAAAGGAAAATTCAGTAAAAACGACCACCAAATTTCCGCTACTAGGGGATATGCCTCTTTTAGGTAAGCTTTTTAAGCATGAAGACACGAACGTCGAGAAGACGGATCTTTTGTTTTTCATCACCGTTAATGTTGTGAATGATAAGACCTCTACGGTTCCACAGGGGCACAAGCTTTAAAAAATAACGGTATCTAAAAGAGAACGCGACTTCCGCCATCCAAACGATGGTGGACGCTTCGGATCCCCCGAATGCGTGCAAAGTCGCGTTTTTTTTATTTTTAAGGAGATCAGAATGAAAAAAGAGATACTGGTTAACGTGGAGTTTCAGGAAAAGCGCGTCGCTATCCTGGAAGATGGCCATCTCGAAGAATATTATGTCGAGCGGCCTACGGATCGTCAGCTCGTAGGCTCCATCTTCAAGGGAAAGGTGAGTTCGATCGTACCGGGAATCGGCGCCGCGTTTATTGACCTCGGTCTTGAGAAGAACGGATTTTTATATGTCAGCGACGTTGTCGGCCAGGGTGTCCTGGGGGACGACGACGAAACAGAATATATTGATACAAACGGCTATTCGAAGACCGATATTCCGGCTCCTGCAGAGGGGGTTATCGATGGCGCCGCCGCTCCGGCAGAGTTACCGGTAAAAGAGCAGCACGAGCCCCGCGGTGGCCATGGTCATGACCATGGCCGTGGACGCGGGAATGATAGAGGAGGCCGCCACCGCGGTGGTCATCGTGGAGGCAACCGGCATCAGAAACATGAGCCGCTGGCACAAATTCAGGATGTGCTAAAAAAGGACCAGGAAGTTCTGGTTCAGGTTGTCAAAGAACCGTTCGGCACTAAAGGAGCGCGTCTTACCTGCCAGATCTCCTTGGCCGGCCGGTTCGTGGTGTTCATGCCGCATCATCCGCATGTGGGTATTTCCAAACGCATCGATGATAGGCGCGAGCGTGACCGCATTCGCGATATTATCAAGGCTGTTGAATTGCCGCAGGGTTCCGGTCTTATTGTGCGTACAGCCGCGTGCGGCAGTGAGTCGAAAGTGCTGGAACGGGACATCCGTTTTTTACTTCACCAGTGGAAGCTCATTCAGCGTCGCTGTGGTATGCGCAAAGCGCCGTCGGTCGTACATGAAGAATACGGTCTCGTGTTGCGCATGGTGCGCGACGTTCTGACTGAAAATTTTGAGCGCATCATGGTCAACGACAAAGAAGAATTTAAGCAAGTCGAACGGTTCATGCGCGCGGCTGTGCCGAATCTCCACCCTAAACTGCAGTTGTACAACGGTGACGTGCCGCTGCTCGTAGCGCGCGGCGTACAGAAAGAGATCGAAAGAATCTACGAACCTAAGGCGCTTTTGAAAAGCGGCGGAACCATTGTGATCCAGCAGACAGAAGCGCTTGTCGCTATTGACGTCAACACCGGAAAATTCACAGGCACGCGAAATCTTGAGGAGACAGCTTTCCGCACGAACTGCGAAGCGGCCCGCGAGATAGCCAAGCAGGTGAGGTTGCGTGATCTGGGCGGTATCATCATCATCGATTTCATCGATATGGAGACACACGACCATCGACGCACGGTCTTGAGGATACTCGAGGAGGCCCTCAAGCGCGACCGCGCGAAAACAAGCGTGCTCAATCTTTCTCAGCTTGGTCTCGTTGAGATGACGCGTCAGCGCATGCGTAAAAGTCTCGAAGGCGCATCCACGCAAAGTTGCCCTTATTGCCAGGGCAAGGGTATTGTGAAATCGAAGGAAACGGTGGCTTCGGATGCCCTGCAAAGGCTCTCATTTTTCTTAAAGAGCCTAAAAAATGAGAGTGTGGAACTTACGGTTTCGCCGGAGGTTGTGGATATTCTTAACCGTGACAACAGACGCATCCTGCGTTCCATCGAGCAGCAGGCTCGCAACCGTGTCATGATCGTTTCCGACCCGCATATTCACGTCGAAGAGGTCAAAATTAAGAGAGTGCTTGACAAGCGTAAACGCCTATGGTAACTTTTCCAATCTATGTCACAATTTGCGATCGTTCAAACGGGCGGTAAACAGTACCGGGTCAAACCGGGCGATACACTTTGTATTGAGCGGTTCGATCACGGCAAAGCCAAGACCCTGAAGCTGGCGAATATCCTGCTTTTTTCGAAGGACGGTGCGCTGGAAGTAGGCAAGCCTTACGTGAAGGGTGCTTATTGCGAAGCGGACCTTGTGGCTGAAGTCCGCTCGCCAAAAACAATCTCTTTTAAGTATATCCGTCGTGAGAAAGCGGCGACAAAGAGCGGTCACCGGCAGAATTACCTAAAAATTAAGATAAAGTCTATCTACGTTTCAGAAAACGGAGGACAGAAGACAGATGACAGAAAATAATTTCTGTAACCTGCCATCTGTCATCTGAAACTTTTTTCTTGAGGTTGTCATGGCACATAAAAAAGGTCTAGGCAGTTCCAAAAACGGTCGTGATTCTAATTCGCAGCGCCTTGGCGTCAAGGTGTATGACGGCGAGTATGTGAATGCCGGCAGTATTATTGTGCGTCAAAAAGGCACTAATTTCGAACCGGGTCTTTTCGTTGGCCAGGGCCGTGATTTCACATTGTTCGCGCTGAAAGACGGCACCGTGCGCTTTAAGCCATCGTACCGCGTCAACATCATCCCATCTGAGAAAACCAGTAGTCAGTAGACAGTATTCAGTAGACAGGGGAAAAACATCGTGACACTTCGTGTCCTATACAGGTCACGGAGTGACTCATCAGTTTCCCTGTTTTCTGAGCGCTGTCTACTGACTACTGTCTTCTGACAAAAAATATGTTCGTCGATGAAGCGGTTATTTTTTGCAAGGCCGGCGATGGCGGCAAAGGCTGCCAGAGCTTCGACCGGTCGCGTCCCGGCCACCCCCGCGCGAATGGCGGCGACGGCGGCGACGGCGGCTCCATCATCATGGAAGCACGCCCCAACATCCAGACACTTTTAGATTTCCAGCTGAACAAGCATTACTCCGCCGATTCCGGCGGCCACGGCTCCAGCAACAACAAGACCGGCTATCGTGCCAAAGACTGGGTGTTGGGCGTGCCTCCCGGTACGGAAGTGTATGACGATGCGACAGGCGAGCTTCTCAAAGACCTTGATCATGTGGGCGCCTCTGTTGTCGTCTGTAAAGGTGGCGCGGGAGGAAAATCAAATTACCGAGACCATGATGCGACGCCGGGTGGGGAAGGCGACGCCAAAGACATTCGCTTAAAATTAAAACTCATCGCGGACGTCGGCATCATCGGATTTCCAAATGCCGGAAAATCAACTTTCATTTCGCGCGTTTCGAAGGCCAAGTCCAAGATAGCCGCCTACCCCTTTACAACTAAAAATCCCATTCTGGGTGTGGTAAAATTTGACGATGGGGACACCCGCGTTTTGGCTGATATCCCCGGTATCATCGAAGGGGCGCATGAAGGTCGTGGCATGGGGCTCGAGTTCTTAAAACACGTCGAACGTACGCGAATACTCCTCCACATTATTGATTTTGCGGCCGTCGACGGGCGAGACCCTTTGGTGGATTACAAGACGCTGAATGAAGAATTGCGCCGGTACTCGGCGGAGTTGGCAAAAAAGCCGCAGATCCTGGTTGCCAATAAAATGGATGTTCCGGAAGCGGCTGAGCACCTAAAAAAGTTTAAGAAAAAATTGCGTAAAGAAATATTCCCCATTTCGGCAGTTACCGGGGAAGGGGTGGATGCGTTGTTGCAGCGCATGCGCAGAAAAATAGAAGACGAAAAATGAGAAAACAATATACCCAAAACATAAAAAGTATGGTTGTGAAAGTCGGTACGTCGGTGCTGACAAAAGGCGGGTTTTTTGACAAATCCATGATCTTGCGCCTGTCATCCGAATTTTCGCGCTTCCTTAAAAAAGGCGTGCACGTGTATGTCGTAAGTTCCGGTGCCATCGGCTCCGGCATGACGATATTGAAAATAAAAAAGCGCCCGACCCAAATGTGCGAGCTTCAGGCGTCCGCGGCCGTGGGACAGCGCTATCTCATGCAGTGTTATGAAGAGGCTTTCTCTCGGTATGGGTTTTCGACGGCTCAGGTTCTATTGACCTGGGAAGACTTGGCGCGGCGTGAGCGGTTTCTTAATGCCAAACACACGCTTCATCAGATACAGGCGTGGGGTCTTGTGCCTATCATCAATGAGAACGACACCGTGGCTACAGACGAAATACGCTTCGGCGATAACGACCGCCTTTCGGCACTTTTGGCGATACTGGTTCAGGCGGATGTCCTTGTCATTTTATCGGATACGAACGGTCTTTATGCCGACGGAAAAAAGCATGAGCACAAAAGCCGTATTCCAGTCGTGCAAAAAGTGGGGCATTCCGTTTTCCGGCATGTGAAAGAAAGAAAAAATTCTTTTACAGTGGGCGGAATGAGATCAAAACTTTCTTCAGTCAGCGTCTGTACGCGTGCCGGGATACCCGTATTTTTGGCGGACGGCCGCGAGCGTGACGTACTCACGCACATTTTCAATGCCCAGGATGTGGGAACACTTTTTGTTCCTGAGTCCGTCACTGCCTCCAGGAAAAATTGGATACGCACTTTCACGGACTTGGTCGCCGCCAGACGAAAAAGGAGCGCGTGATGAATGCCGCTGTCTTAAAAAAAATGGCAATGCGAGCCAAAAAGGCAGCCGTCACCCTCGGAATGCTCGATACAGAGGTGAAAAATAAGGCGTTGCGTGCGATGGCCGACGCGATGCTAAAGCACAAGGCATTCATCCTTCGTGAAAATGCAAAAGACGTGTCGGCGGCTGAGAAAAGAGGAATTTCCCAAGCCTTGCTTGGGCGCCTTGCGCTCGATGATAAAAAAATAGCAGGCATTGCTTCGATGCTTGGCGCTATAGCCGATCTGAAGGACCCCGTGGGTAAAAGTATTTCCGAATGGTCCAGGCCCAACGGGCTCGTGATACGCAAAGTACGCGTGCCGATAGGTGTTATCCTGATTATTTATGAATCGCGTCCCAACGTAACGGCCGATTGTATGGCCTTGTGTTTAAAATCCGGCAACAGCGTCATTTTGAAAGGCGGCAGCGAAGCATTTTTTTCCAATAAGGCGTTGTTTAAGATCTTAAGCCAAGCCGCATATACGGCAGGAGTGCCGGAAGGCGCTTTTGAATTTGTTTCCGCAACCGACCGCTCGGTTGTTAAAACACTTTTGCAGATGCGGGACGATATTGACCTCGTGATCCCGCGCGGCGGGGAAGGTCTTATCCGTCAGGTGGCGGCTCTTTCCAAAATTCCGGTGATCAAGCATTACAAAGGGGTGTGTCATGTGTTCGTCGATAAGGACGCCAATCTTTCAAAAGCCGAAAAGATCGTGGTGAACGCGAAGACACAGAATCCGGGCGTCTGCAATGCGATGGAAACGCTTCTGGTGCATGAGGCGATCGCGGAGAAATTTTTACCCAGTGTCTCAGAACGCCTAAAGGAAAAACAAGTCGAATTGCGCGGTGACGATAAAACGCGCAAATGGGTAAGCGGAGTCAAGAAAGCGACCCAAAAGGACTGGTATGAGGAATACCTGGATCTGGTTCTCGCGGTGCGTGTTGTAAAAAATTTCGACGAAGCGGTGGCGCACATCCGCAAATACGGCTCCGCACATTCGGATGCCATTGTGACCGAGAATGCAGCCACCGCGGGAGCATTTACGCGGCAGATAGACAGCGCCTGCGTTTTTGTGAACGCCTCGACGCGTTTTAATGACGGCGGCGAATTTGGGATGGGCGCCGAAATGGGAATTTCTACTGATAAACTTCATGCCCGCGGACCTATGGGACTGGAGGAGCTCACGTCCTATAAATATGTAGTCCTGGGCCAGGGTCAGGTGCGCGGATAGCAATGGCGCGCATCGGTATTTTTGGCGGAAGCTTCAGCCCCGTGCATGACGGGCATCTGTGGCTCGCGCGCCAGGCTCGTGAAGAGCTGGGTCTTGAACGGGTTATTTTTGTGCCCTCAAACCAGACACCTCTAAAGGAAAAGCGACCGCTTTATTCCACTTCCGCGCGCATCCGTTTGCTCAAACAAGCGCTGCAACCTTTTTCTTATTTCAGTCTGTCGCTTTGCGAGGTCCAGCGTAAAGGTGTCTCGTACACGGTTGACACTTTAAAATATTTCAGGAAAAAGTCTGCCAAAAATGATATGCTCTTTTTTCTGTCAGGCAGTGATGTATTGACGCAGCTTCCCCGTTGGAAGCAGGTGAGCGACGTTATGCGTTTATGCCGCTTTGTGGTAATGGCGAGGCCGGGGTATCCGTGGACGAAGAGCCCGTATCCCGTCATACGCCTGATATCCGCCGCGCCCGACATTTCGTCGACGCGTGACCAAAAAAAGCTTGAAAGGGAGCGCCTAAAATCGAAGTTAGCCCAAAAATAAAAACCATTTGCGAATCCGGCCACGACAAAAAGGCCGACGATATCGTGGTAATGGAGATGAATGGAAAAAATTCTTTCTGTGATTTTTTTGTCGTAATGTCGGCCTCTTCTTCGGTGCGTGTGAAGGCCATCGTGGACCATATTGAGGACACCCTGCATGCGGAGAGCGTCAAACTGCGTCACAAAGAGGGATACGGAGAGGGCCTGTGGGTGCTCATGGACTTCGGTGACGTGATCGTACACATCTTCCAGGAAGAGGCGCGCCGCTTCTATGCGCTTGAGCATCTGTGGGGTGACGCCCCGAAACGCCATTTTTTTAAATAGAAGTTTCCCCCTATGAATCTTCCCCCCATTGAACCTCTCTTGACGGATCTCCTATTGAAGGCGTTTGAGAATGTTCTTGCTCAACAAGGCACTTCCTCCAGCGTTGTGGGCTCGTTTGAAGTTCCTCGCGAGGAAAAATTTGGTGACCTATCTTCGAATGCAGTGATGCGTCTGGCGAAACAAATGAAAATCTCTCCTCGCCCGCTGGCAGAAAAAATATTAGCAGAAACCCAGCGGTTGTTAAAAAACTCACCGCTCGCACGCCGCATTGAAAAAAGTGCGGTGGAGGGACCGGGGTTCCTGAATTTTTACTATTCGACGCAGGAGATTGCATCCGTTCTGCTCCAAATTCGTGAAAAAGGTGAAAATTTTGGAAAGCCTTCGGGTCTTAAAAGTAAAAAAATTCTGCTTGAATTTGTGAGCGCCAATCCCACAGGTCCTTTGACTGTGGCGCATGGACGTCAGGCTGCGCTCGGCGATTCACTAGCGCTCATCCTCAAGTACGCCGGACATAAAGTGGACAAAGAATACTACAACAACGACGAAGGTGTGCAGATCAACACGTTGGCGGCGTCATTAAAGATGAGGGTAGAGCGTCTTGTGACGAAGACCGATTTGGATTTGCCATTGCCCGAAAATTATTATCAAGGCGAATACTTGGTGGATATTGCAAAAAAATTTATTGAGAAATTTCATCCGGCGCCTCCATTCGAAAAATTTCAAGATAAGTATCAGACCTACGCTCGCGATCTTATTATGGAAGGGATCAAAAAGGATCTGGATAATTTCAATGTGAGTTTCGACAGTTACTACAGCCAGGAAACGCTGGGGCACTCGGGAAAGGTTGAGCAGTGCCTTGAGGAATTAAAAAAGAAGGGTTTCGTGTATGAAAGTGAAGGAGCCGTCTGGTTCAAATCAACGTCGTTCGGGGATGACAAAGACCGCGTACTCGTGAAAAGTGACAAAACCTATACCTATCTTTTGCCCGACATCGCGTATCACCGCGATAAACTTGAGAGAAAATATGAATTTTTGATCAACATCCTGGGCCCCGATCATCACGGGTACATCCAGCGCATCAAAGCAGCGGTCGAAGCGCTCGGGTATTCGCGCGACATGCTCGAGATCAAGATCGCCCAACTGGTTACCCTTTTTGAAGGGGATAAGCAGCTTCGTATGTCGACGCGCGCAGGTGAATTTATAACCCTTCGCGAGCTTCTGGATGAGGTGGGGCGTGACGCCGGGCGTTTTTTCTTTCTGATGCGCCGTTTTGACGCGCATCTGGATTTTGACCTGACGCTGGCAAAGAGTCATACCATGGACAATCCGGTTTTTTATATTCAATACGCCCATGCGCGCATTGAAAATATTAAGAATCTTTGCATTGAGAAGAACATTCCTGTCGATAAGACGAACGCCGAGAATCTGGCGCTTTTATCCAGCGTATCGGAAACGCAGCTTTTACGGTGTCTTAGACAATTCCCGGAAGCGGTACGGGCCGCGGAGCGCGATTTAGAACCTTTCAAGCTCATTCCTTATCTGCAGGAATTGGCTGGCGCTTTTCACCGCTTTTATGCGGATAGCCGTGTTGTGACAGACGACAAGACTTTAACCGAAGCGCGCATCATGCTTGCGGCCGGCACCCAGACGGTTTTGCGCACGGGTCTTCGTCTTCTCGGAGTTTCCGCCCCCGCTAAAATGTGACCCGTGAAATTCTCCATAGAATTTTACTCCGCAAAGGAAATTGATTTTGAGAACGTGGCCGAGAGGCTCGTGGGCTTCGGCTATATTCGTGTGGGCCAAGTGGGGCACGCCGGCGATTTCAGTATCCGTGGCGGTATTATTGATATTTTTCCTGTGAATTTCGCTTTACCCGTGCGCTTGGAGCTTGCAGGCGACCGCGTAGAAAGCATACACACCTTTGACCCGGCTACCGGCACTCGCCTGGAACCCCACCGCATGGTGATCGTCCTACCGATCGAGGCTGATAAAAAGCGCTACGGACGCTCAAAGCCATCGTGGCTCCAGCATCTTTCCCAGGAAGCAGAAAGTTATTCTAAACCACTTGACCCTTTTGTGGACATTGAGCCGGGCGACCTCGTCGTGCATGTGCTGCATGGCATTGCGCGCTATCGTGGCCTTAAAAAATTAAAACGCCTATCCGGCAAAGAAGAAGACCATCTAACGCTTGAGTTCCATGAAAAAGAAATCCTTTATGTGCCGATGACAGACCTAGTCTTCATTCAACGGTACGTGGGATTCGGAAAAATGCGGCCGAAGCTTTCGCGCCTCGGTTCCAAGGCGTGGCAAAAATTGAAAGAAAAAACAAAAAAGGGAGTGTTTTCTTTTGCGAGTGATCTTCTGGCTATGCAGGCGCGTCGTCAGGCGCTGGTAGGCCATGCTTTCGGCAAGGACACAGAGTGGCAGGCCAAAATGGAAAAGGAATTTCCTTACGAAGAAACCCCCGACCAGAAAACAGCGCTTATCGACGTAAAAAAAGACCTGCAGTCCGCTGTCCCGATGGACAGGCTTCTGTGTGGAGACGTGGGCTATGGAAAGACGGAAGTGGCTTTGCGTGCGGCGTTCAAAGTCGTCATGGAAGGAAAGCAGGCGGCTGTGCTGGTTCCCACCACTCTTTTAGCCGAACAGCATTTCGACACGTTCTTAGACAGGCTCAAAACATTTCCCGTGAAGGTAATGATGCTTTCGCGTTTTCAAACCGGCTCCGAGCAGGCGGAGGCGGTCCTGGCCGTGAGAGAGGGAGCTTGCGATATTGTCATTGGAACGCACCGGTTATTGTCAAAAGACGTCGGGTTTAAGGATCTGGGTCTTGTCATCATCGATGAGGAACAGCGCTTCGGTGTGCGCCATAAAGAGCATTTAAAAAAGATGCGCCTCTTGGTGGATGTTCTGACGCTCACGGCGACCCCTATTCCCAGGACGCTTTATTTATCTTTGGTGGGCGCCAGGGACATGTCGACCATTAATACGCCGCCTAAAGGTCGCAAAGCCATTCAGACATTCGCGGTTGAATCCGATGAAAAGATCATTCGCGCGGCTATTGAAAAAGAATTGTCCCGGAAGGGGCAGGTATTTTTTGTTCATAACCGAGTGAAGGGCATTGAAAAAATTAAAGAGCGTATCATGCAGCTGGTCCCGTCGGCCCGAGTCGCAGTCGGGCATGGACAAATGCCACCCAAACAGCTGGAATCGGTGATGAAAAAATTTATACACGGCGAGGTCGATGTACTGGTTTCGACCACCATTATTGAATCCGGTATTGACATCCCGAATGCCAACACGCTCATTGTGAATCGAGCGGATCTTTTTGGGCTTTCGGAGCTGTATCAATTAAGGGGCCGGGTCGGGCGGTTCGATCGCAGTGCTTTTGCTTATTTTTTAGTGCCGAAAGGAGCGGTTCTCACGGAAGAATCCCGTAAACGTTTGGAGGCTATTCAACGGCTTAGTTACTTGGGCTCAGGTTTCAGCGTTGCTATGGAGGACCTGGAGATCCGCGGTGCTGGCAATATCCTGGGCACCGAACAGCATGGTTTTATCACCGCCATCGGATTTGATCTGTATTGCCGCATCCTAAAAGAAACCGTCGCCGCCCTTCGCAAGGCCCAACACTAGAACTTACTTAGCAAACCTAACCGGCAGGGCCTGTCGAAGGAGAAGGCCTATTTGTCTCCGCCATCAAATCGCACGAGCGATTTGTGGACGGATCCGTCCTCTGGCGGACTCGCCGTCTATTAGCGGCTCCGGGCAAATAGACCTTGTCCTTTGACAGGCCCCGTCGGTTACTGGGATTGATGCACCCATGAGTCTGAATTGAAAACCAGGGTTACTTGTGTTAAATTGAAAGGTTATGAAGCGCTTATTAGGGGTTATTTTGTTAGGCTGTTTGCTGATGGCGGGCTGTCAGGAGAAGAAAAACGTTATTCTGGCAACCGTAGGCGGCAAGCCCATAACACAGTCCGATCTCGACCACCGATTGGCCGGTATTCCGGCGGAGATTCGCGCAGCGGCGACTGAGCGAAAAAAGGAATTTATTGAAGACATTGTGTCGGAGGAGCTTTTATTACAGGAAGCCGAAAAACGCGGTATCAACCGCCTGGCCGACGTGAAACAGCTACAAGAGGAAGCGCGTAAAAAGATACTGATAGCCAAGCTCATCGAGCTTGAGGTCGATAACGGCTCGTTACTGGGTTCTGCCGATGCATTGAGTTATTACGAAGCCCACAAAGAAGAGTTTAAGGCACCGCTTCTTTTACGGGCCTCGCATATTCTCGTCAAGACCGAGGAAGAAGCTGTATCGATCAAATCACAACTTGACCTCGGGGCCGACTTTGAAGAGCTCGCCCGCGCAAAATCCATTGATGCAACCGGCAAACGCGGAGGCGACCTTGGTTTTTTTCAGAAAGGCCAGCTCGTGCCGGAATTCGAAGAAGCTGTTTTTGAAATGAAAAAGGGCAGCATCGCAGGCCCCGTAAAAACAAATTTTGGATATCATATCATCAAACTTACAGACCGTATTGAACCTTCCGTAAGGGATTATGAGTCGATCCGCAAACCGCTTGAGGAAAAACTGATCATGGCTAAACGCAGAAAATCCTTGAAAGAACTGGTGGATCGTTTGAAGACAAAAATAACCGTTACCTTTAATGAGAAGGCCGTCGTATGAGAAGTTGCATACGAATAGCGGCGATACTTTTGATCGGCGGCGCGGTGATGCTGGGGCCTGCTCAAGTCGACGCCGAAGTACTGGAGCGCATTCTGGCCGTCGTGAACGATGAGATCATCTCCGACCAGGACCTTCAGCTCGTAATGGCCCCTGTTTTGGCCCAATACCGTACCATTTACAGTGGCGCCGAATTCGACGAAAAATTAAAAGAAGCGCGCGAAGAATTTCTCAGCAGGGTGATCGAAGAAAAATTAGTTTTGAGTGAAGCCAAGCGTAAACTCGTGATCGTAAAAGACGAAGAAGTAGACGAACTTTTGAGCGATGTGCAGAATAAATTCCCAAATCGTGAATTTTTCTCGAAAGCAATTTCTGAGCAGGGACTAACAGAAAAAAAACTTTGGAATCGTCTTCACGACCAACTGATGACTCAGAAACTCGTGGCCTATGAGGTCAAATCGAGAGTATCGGTTTCCCCGGGTGAGGTGAATGATTATTATAAAAGTCATTCCCAGGAATTTACGCAGGACGAACGTATCAAGCTTCAGCATATTTTAGTTCGCATCGGTGCGCGTTCCGAAGAAGAAGCTAAAACCTTTGCCGAATCGCTGTACGCCCGTCTTGAGGCCGGTGGGTTGTTCGATGAACTTGCCCGGCAATATTCTGAAGGTGCCGAAGCTAAAGAAGGCGGCGAAATGGGGTGGATAGAAAAAGGTCAGCTTCTTGGGGAAATAGACAATATTGTTTTTTCGCTTAATAAAGGTCAGTACACACACCCGATCAAAAGTTCGCTGGGCTTCCATTTATTCAAAGTTGTCGACGTGGAGAAATTTGCGGTGAAGCCGCTGACTGACGTTCGCGACCAGATACAGGATCTCATTTTTAAAGAAAAACTTCAGGTTCGTCTCGCGCAGTGGATGAAGGACCTTAAGAAGAATGCCTACATCACGATCCGGCAATAACCGCAGCCGACTTATCGCTGTTACGCTGGGAGATCCGGCCGGCGTAGGTCCCGAAGTCGCTCTGAGAGCCTTGGCGCGGTTGCCAAAAAAAAACCTCAAAAATATCGTTCTTATCGGCGATGAAGTTTTTTATGCGTCGCTCGCCAGAAAACTTAAACTCGTACTGCCATTCAAGCATATCCGGTTTTATTTTGACCGCAAAGTCCCGCTCAATATTCAAAGGGGGAGGTCTGACAACGCACTGACAAAATTGGCGGTGCGCTCCATTGAGACGGCTGTTTTGCTCGCGATGCGCGGTGAGGTGAGTGCTATCGTGACGCCGCCCATTAATAAATCAGGCCTTAAAAAAGCCGGTTTCTCTATTCCCGGTCATACGGAATATTTAGCCCGGCTTTCAAACACCAAACGTTTTGAAATGATGCTCGTAGGCGGAAGATTGCGCGTGGTGCTCGTGACGCGCCACACACCGATCCGACAGGTTCCGGACCAGATTACAAAAAAAAGAATCGAAGACGCGATCTCTCTGACCATACAGGAGCTTAAACAGTCCTTTGGCATCAAAAAACCGCGCCTGGTCGTCTGTGGTCTAAACCCGCATGCCGGCGAAGAGGGGACTATCGGCCGTGAAGAGATGGATGTGATCGGCCCTGCCGTAGAGTCCGCAAGAAAAAACAAAGGGGCTGAGATCACGGGTCCTTTATCACCGGATGCATTGTTCTACGATGCGCATGCCGGCCGCTACGATGCCGAGATATGCATGTATCACGACCAGGGTCTTATTCCGCTCAAAATGATCTCGCGCGGCAAGGGTGTCAACGTGACGTTGGGGCTGCCTTTTGTGCGAACATCGCCGGATCATGGCACGGCATACGACATAGCCGCTGGCTTCAACGCGGATCCTGGTTCTATGCTGGAAGCGATCAAGCTCGCCATTAAACTTTCTTCCCGTCGCCGTGGCTAATACCATCCTCGGAGTTAAAAAGATCCTAAGGTCGTTGGACACGCAGCCCTTAAAACGATGGGGGCAGAATTTTATGATTAATGAGGCGGCGCTCGAGACTGTTGCCGGTGCATTGACTCTAGAAAAGGGAGAGAAGGTGCTTGAGATCGGCCCGGGCCTTGGGTTTCTAACGCAAAAACTCCTGGAGCGGGGCGCCGAGGTCTGGGCGATAGACAAGGACCCCAGGTTCATCGCTTATCTTAACGAAAAAATGAACGTTTCCGGTGTTCATTTTGTGAATGGGGATATTCTCGAGTTTGATCCGCAGAAAGAGATTCCAAGTGCCAAGCGGTTAAAAGTCATAGGAAATATTCCTTACAACATCACAAGTCTTATTCTTGAGTGGCTGATTGAAAAGCGGCAGGTTGTGGGCGAAGTTGTGCTCACGGTTCAGGCGGAAGTGGCCGAGAGGCTTTCCGCGAAACCAGGTACAAAAGCCTGGGGATGCCTGTCGCTATTCCTTCAGGTTTATGCGGATGTTGAGATCTTGAAGCGATTTCCTGCAGATATTTTTTACCCGCCTCCGAATGTGACTTCGGCGGTTATAAAGCTTCATTTTCATTCGGCTCCTCGCTACGCAATATCTGATCCGGAGATGTTTTTCTTTGTTGTGCGCAAGGCCTTCCAGAAGCGCCGAAAAACTCTGCTGAATGCTCTTAAAGACGATGAAGGGTTTCTCACAAAAGATAAAGTGCAGCACGCACTCATCGCATCCTCAATAGACCCCATGCGCCGCCCTGAAACATTAGCCATCGACGAATGGATCTCACTGCTCGCATCCATTAAACAAACGTAACCCACGGGGCCTGTCAAAGGACGAGGTCTATTTGTCTCCGCCATCAAATCGCACGAGCGATTTGTGGACGGATCCGTCCTCTG